>JBCCCJ010001067.1:0-2940 GCA_039033615.1 Bacteroidota bacterium | reverse complement strand
TGTAGACAGGGAGCAGGGTTCAGGGTTCTTTTTCGCAGTAAAGCCCCCTTGTGCAGATGTCTGTGCGTATAGAGAAGGAGGATGATCAGGGTTCAAGGATCAGCCGTCGCGCGAAATTGTATTCCCAATAAGAAAAGAGGCTTGGGCACGCATGGTGTCCAAGCCTCTGATCATTAATCAAACGGGCTCCCAAATGCTGATCCCTGTTCCCTGAAAGATGAACCTTGTAATGGTCCCGGATCTCGCCTCTCGTCTCTCGTCTCCCGCTTCTTCTCTATTTTCTCTTCCGCTCGTGCTCTTTGAGCTTGACCTTACGAAGTCGGATAGATTCTGGGGTCAGTTCTACGTATTCGTCCTCTTTGATGTATTCGAGGGCTTCTTCCAGCGAGAAAACGATGGGCGGAGCCAGCTTGGCTTTGTCATCCGAACCAGCGGCGCGAATGTTGGTGAGCTTCTTGGCTTTGGTGACGTTCACCACCAGATCATCTCCCCGGCTGTTTTCGCCGATCACCTGCCCTTCGTAGACTTCATCTTGCGGGGCGATGAAGAAATCGCCGCGATCCTGCAAGCGGTCCAGCGCAAATGCGAAGGCAGAACCATTGCTGTGAGCGATGAGCGATCCGTTCTGACGTTTTTGAATGTCGCCTTTCAAGGGCTCGAAAGCCACAAATCGGTGAGACATGATGGCTTCTCCAGCGGTGGCGGTGAGCATTTCACTTCGCAGGCCGATGATCCCACGAGAAGGCATGCGGAATTCCAGCATGGCACGACTGCCCCGCAACTCCATTTTTAGCAATTCGCCTTTGCGCTGAGTGATCAAGTCAATGGCCCGACCGGACATATCTTCTGGCAAATCCACGCTCAGTTCCTCGACTGGTTCGTGCTTTTTCCCTTCGATTTCCTTGATGATGACCTGAGGCTGACCTACCTGAACCTCATAACCTTCGCGGCGCATGGTTTCCAGCAGGATGGACAAGTGCAACACGCCCCGTCCATACACGATGAAGGAGTCTGCGGTTTGACCTTGCTCCACACGGAGGGCGAGGTTCTTTTCCAATTCCCGATCCAAGCGGTCTTTGAGGTGGCGAGAGGTGACGTATTTGCCTTCCCGACCAAAGAACGGAGAATCATTGATGGTGAACAGCATGCTCATGGTCGGCTCATCCATGCGGATGGGGGGCAATGCCTCTGGATGCTCTGGATGGGTAACTGTATCCCCAATCTCAAAATCCTCCAGACCTACCATGGCGCAAATCTCCCCAGCCGATACCTGGGTAACTTTGGTTCGACCCAAGCCTTCAAACACAAACAGCTCTTTGATTTTGGCGTTTTTCACCGTTCCGTCCCGCTTCACCAATTTGACCTGCATGCCTTCTTTCAGTTCGCCCCGAATCAGGCGACCAATGGCGATTCGACCGACGTAGGAGGAGAAATCCAGCGAGGTGATTTGCAACTGCGAGGGACCTTCTACGATGGTTGGGGCAGGAATATGCTCCAGAATCTGATCTGCCAAAAAGGAAATGTCCTCGGTGGGGTTTTGCCAATCTGGTCCCATCCACCCCTGCTTCGCTGAACCATAAACCGTCGGGAAATCGAGTTGATCTTCGGTCGCTTCCAATTCAAACATCAGGTCAAAAACTGCATCCTGCACCTCTTCTGGACGGCAGTTAGGCTTGTCCACTTTGTTGATGACCACGATGGGCTTGAGTCCCAATTCGATGGCTTTTTGGAGGACAAAGCGGGTCTGTGGCATGGGCCCTTCGAAGGCATCTACCAGCAGGAGTACCCCGTCCGCCATGTTGAGCACCCGCTCTACCTCCCCGCCGAAGTCGCTGTGACCCGGGGTGTCGATGAGGTTGATCTTGGTGTCTTTGTAGCGAACGCTGACGTTTTTGGAAAGAATGGTGATCCCCCGCTCGCGTTCGAGGTCATTGCTGTCCATGATCAATTCGCCCGGAGTTTGGTGATCTTTGAACAATCGCCCCAGTACCAGGAGTTTATCTACCAGGGTAGTCTTGCCGTGGTCGACGTGTGCGATGATGGCGATGTTGCGCAGGTTCTGCATAAGTGAAATATTCGAGAGAAACACAGCCGAAGGACTGGGAATCAGAAAATTGCTAGTTTTGAAAAACGGGTAGGTAGTAGGAGAATTTCGCGCGGCAAAATTACCCTTAATTTGTGGGAAAGCCAATGGAAATGTTGGGGCTTTCTTTTCTGGGTTCCTAGCTAAGTGAGACTCAAAAAATAACTTGGACCTTTTCACTTGTTCTTTCGTCCCAGTTCTTCGTCAAAAAAAGCCTCCCTTGGCCCGCCAAAGTCGGTGTTCCTTCCTCGACCTGAAACGAAATAACCGCGCGAAAAGAGGAAGGTATTTTTCAAGTCTCACTAAAAGATTTTCCGATGGATGAACCCCTTTCCCCAGAACAAAAAATAGCTGTGAAACAGAGAACAGAGCTGCAATTGCAAGTGCTTACGATCCTTTTAGCGAAGCTATCACCACAAAGGCGGGTAGGCCACGAAGCCCGAGTTTGGGGCGGAAAGTGGAGTTGGGCTGGGGCTTCGGCGCTTTTTTGCTTCCTTTTTGGGCGTCCAAAAAGGAAGGCCCGCTGCAGGCGACACAAAGTTCGAATACCTGCTTTGCAACATGAATGCTGGAACTGGCCTCAGAGGATAGTGAGAATCCGACTATGTATAACAAACAACATCTATCCACACCACTGGACAAAAGTCCTCTAGTCCCTTCTTGGCGCAAGCCTTCACGAGTCAGGCGGGTTGGCCACGAAGTCCGAGGAAGGGGGCCGGATGGTGAGTTGGGCTGGGACTTCGACGGTTTTTTGCCTACTTTTTTCCCGAGAAAAAAGTAGGTCCGTTGAGCTTGCGAAATCCCGCTTGCGGGAAAGGCGACCTTACACTTGGCCAACAAAAAATGAAAGGAATTCG
>JBCCCJ010001066.1:0-2941 GCA_039033615.1 Bacteroidota bacterium | reverse complement strand
CTCAAAATTCTTCTGACCGGATCTTCTTCTTTGGAATTGGTACAACAAACCCGTGAAGCCTTGACAGGGCGGACCTGGACCTATCTATTGTACCCGATTGCTATCTCTGAATTGGCGAAACAAATGAACCGATTTGAGTTGCAGCAGCAATTGGAAGCTCACTGGGTATATGGCAGCTATCCTGAATTGCTGACAATTGAAAATCAGGGCATGAAGCGAAGGTATTTACAAGAATTGACGACCGCCTATTTGTACAAAGATATCCTCGAGCTCACCAATATTCGCCACGTAGAGAAGCTCCATAATTTGCTCCGATTGATCGCGTTTCAAGTCGGTTCACAGGTTTCTACCAAAGAACTGGGCACGTAGTTGGGGATGAGCAAAGATACCGTGGACACCTATTTGGATTTATTGGAAAAAAGTTTTGTCATTTTCCGTTTGGAGGGCTTCAGTCGCAATCTTCGAAAGGAAGTGAACAAGATGAGTAAAATCTACTTTTATGACCTCGGGGTGAGAAATACCCTGATCGAAAACCTCAACCCGCTTCATCTACGGAATGATGTCGGGCAATTATGGGAAAATTTCTTATTGGTGGAAAGGAGAAAAAAACTCGCCTATGAGTTCTCTTATGTCAATCCCTACTTTTGGCGTACCTATTCCCAAGTAGAACTTGATTATGTGGAAGAGGGAGGGGGTGCGTTGAAAGGTTTCGAGTTCAAATTTAGGCCAAAAAACAAGCACGCTCCCAAAGCTTGGAAGGACACCTACCCTGAAGCCAGCTATGAAGTCATCCACCAAGAGAACTATGTAGATTTTTTGATCTAAGACCATGTTTGGAACGCCAATCTTCTCGAGAATTCCCCGCTTTGAGAACAAAGTTCCCATCCATAAAACTTGCTCTTTTTCCTCCTTGCTGCGTCAGCAAAGACTCACCTATGTCTATAGGATCGCCTTTTCTTCCTGCGAAGCCGAAAAAATGTCTGCGTTTTATTTGGTCGGCTAGTGCATTCCCAAAGCACTAGGATTTTCTCCAACAACTCCCCTCATTCTTTGTTAACTTGGTATTCTATCCACTCGCGAAACTCATTATTGAATGGAAGCATATCTTTTTGATGCGGTCCGCACCGTGCGAGGCAAAGGCAATCGCAAAGGTGCGTTGATGGGCATCACCCCCGTAGAATTGGCTCGCCAGGCCATGGTTGAGCTCAGAGAAAAAAACGATTTTGACCCTACCCAAGTAGAGGACGTCATTTTAGGTTGTGTCGGCCAGGTCATGGACCAAGCTGCCAACATTGCCAAGAGTGCCGCCCAAGAATCTGGCTATGGAGACCACCTTTGTGGGGTTACCTTAAATCGGTTTTGTGGCTCTGGCCTGGAATCCGTGAATCAGGCCGCTGCTTATGTCAAATCCGGCTTTCGGAGTTTGATGGTAGCTGGCGGAGTGGAAAGCATGTCCCGGGTCAAAATGGGCTCCGATGGAGGCGGCATGTTCATGGACCCTTCGATTGCGATTCCTGGCAATTTGGTTCCTCAGGGAATTTCCGCCGACCTAATCGCCACCAAGCATGGCTACAGCCGGGATGATGTGGATGCGTTTGCTTTCGAATCTCAGATGCGCGCCTCCCAAGCCGAGGCCGACGGACGCTTCGTTTCTCGTATCCCTGTCAAGGACATCAACGGCCTCAGCGTTTTGGCCACCGATGAAAATATTCGCCCCAAAACCACAGTTGATGGCTTAGGGAATCTGCAGCCCTCCTTCGCCATGATGGGCGACATGGGCGGCTTTGATGCAGTAGCCATCGCTCGTTATCCCGAAGTAGAGGTCATGGATCACGTCCACCACGCGGGGAATTCTTCCGCTATCGTGGATGGTGCAGCGGTTACCTTGGTCGGTAGCAAAGAAGCCGGAGAAGCCATAGGGTTGAAGCCTCGTTTCCGCATTCGTGCTGCGGCCATTCATGGGACTGATCCTACCATTATGTTGGTAGGTCCTGCTCCGGCCTCCGAGAAGGCCCTCAAACAGGCAGGCATGAGTTTCTCCGACATTGATTTGTTTGAGGTAAACGAAGCCTTTGCTTCGGTGCCCATGCTCTTCATGGAAAAAACCGGCGTCTCTCACGACAAAATCAACGTCAACGGCGGTGCGATCGCCATGGGCCACCCCCTCGGCGCAACGGGCTGCATGCTCCTCGGCACCTTGATGGATGAGCTAGAGCGTCGCGACCTGAATACGGGGCTGGTGACGTTGTGTATCGGCGGGGGAATGGGAATTGCAACGGTGATAGAGCGGGTGTAGGGAGGAAGAGACCGCTTCGCTGGCAGAGGTCAGAAGTCAGACCACTTCGTTGGCAGATGTGAGAATCAATTACGAAGAAGGTCGAATTCGATTCTGGAATCCAATGAGCATCATTCGGATTTCCATGACCTCAGAGGTAATGGTCTCTAATTCTTCTTCTGTGATCAGGTTAAGATCAAAAGCCAGATACAGTTGAGTCTCTACCTCGCAGTTTGACCCGATGGCAATACCGAGGAAGTGGTGTAACTGGTTATCAGAGTCACGTCCACACCCTTCGGCGATGTTGGAAGGAATGGAAATCGCCGACCTCCGAATTTGCGAAGTGAGTCCATATCGCTCTTCTGCGGGAAAGTCTCTACTCAGTTCATAAACCTCCTTCACGAGGCTTCGAGACCTTTTCCAAACATTCAAATGCTTAAAGTTGTGTTTCATCCCTGGATTAAATAGGTCAGCATCTGATAGCTTCACCAATTGAGATTTGATTTCTCCTAAAATCTATGATTCCCTCGAAAAATCAAAAAGATCCCTCTGACAGTAAAGCGATCTGATTTCTGACCTCTTCTATCCTTTATGTTTTACCCGAAAAATCAAAAAGGTCTATCTGACAGCGAAGCGTTCTATTATTAACTGTTCCCGTACTCATGT
>JBCCCJ010001065.1:0-2943 GCA_039033615.1 Bacteroidota bacterium | reverse complement strand
TCGAAAGCCGACTGTGTCACCAGGCCAGAGGGGACTGCGGTGGGCCGGAAGAAGACATTTCGGAGGGAGCCCATTTTGAACTTACCAATATCATCAGGGTCTCCGGTTACATTGTAAAGACCCAAATCGGTATAAAATGTATCCAACCCATTGTTTCGGGGAGCGGGTTGCACAAACATCTCCCCGGTATGACAGGCGGCACAATTGCCTCGATCTACGGCAAAAAAGAGCTGCATGCCCATATTTTCTTCTGGGGTGAAATTGGGAAACGTATCTGTCGGCTGAGGCGGCCCAGGCGGCATCATCGCTCTGCCTACGTCATATTTGCTTTCATAGGATACCATGGAGCGAACGAATTGAGCCAAGGCCAGGGACATGCGATCTGAGGTGATCGTGGAATCCCCAAAGGCCTCAAAAAACAATTCAGGATAATAGTCGAGGGCGGCAATTCTGGCTTCTACCGTATCCAGCGTCAAGCCCATTTCCACCAGATCCTGGATAGGCTGCAATACCTGGTGCTCCAGGCTGAGCGCTCTTTCATCCCAAAAAAAGCGGCCATTTCCATAGTACTTGGCATTGGTCAAGGCCATAGAATTCCGCCCAGTGAACCCGCCTTCAAATCCGACACTGAAGGTCGCTGTATCAGTGAAGGCAAATTCCTGCAAGTGGCAAGAACCACAGGAGACCGTTCGATTGCCAGACAAGGCAGTCTCATAGAAGAGCACCCGCCCCAAGGTTGCTCCGGCATCGGTGATCTGATTCGTGTCGGGAGTATTGATCAGATTTTGAATTGGCGGATTGTTCAGGTGATTGGGAACCGCAATGTTGGCGTAGTTATCGGGCGTTTCCGGCAATTCAGGAACTCGAATGGTCGTTTGATACCAGGTAAAGGCGGAGAGTGAAAGCAGTACCCCTACGGCAAGGACAGAGAATCGAAAATAACGCATGTGAGAAAGTTGGTATGATAGAAGGCATGTTCATTCAGGACGAAACAAAGTAAGAAATGGTAGGGTGGCTTCTCCATTTTTCTTTCGCAAAATCAAATGTGAGTACGTTACCCCCCAGGTTTCCCAGGAAAACTGAGAAAAAGGGGCATGCAGGGGTGCTTCATTTGCCAGCGCCTGGTCTCCATATTCTAGCTCCCGATCCAGCACTTCCCATCCTTCCTTGGTGAAAATTTCCTCCAGTTGATTGACTCTTAGGCGATTCTGAAAAGACAAACGGGAGTTGATCCCCTTCCATTGAGCCGGAGAAAACCGCAGGAAATGATAGGGAGAAATACGGGCATCGGTGTAGGAAAAATGATCCGCATGATCGGTATAATGACTCATCAGGCCATCATCGGGCAAGATTCGCTGCATATTACGGAACATTCCCGGCAACAGATCAGCAGGAATATGCTCCAGGGTATTGTTGGATACCATCATGGGAAATGGCCCCACCTCCGATGGGAGGTCTTCCAATTTACAGACCAGATAGTGAATGCCCATTTGCGCCAAATGGGACTGATTCAAAGGGCCAGCCAGCAATTCCGTGAGCCATTGCTTCGGGGACTCTTTCAGGGATAGGAGTTGAGCCAACTTCCCGTTTCTTTCCCAAGTCAACAGCATCTCAGCTAGCTCCCGAATCAATGGAGGTCGCAAATGAGGCCGAGCATCAACGGTCCACACGGTAGGTACCCCAGCCATCCGCAAAGCCAGAGGTACCACCGGATACCAGCCCGTCCCCAATTCCAAGACCCTCGCTGGCAGTTCAGGAGAAGTGGCGTGCTGCCAGGCGTGCAGATGGCGCTGGGCATGAGCGAGTCGATCTTCCAGAAAAAAATCACTGAGGTGCAGGCTGCCCCATCGAGAGCGTTGCCAAGCAAAATTCAATCGCTGGTGCCTAGGCAAAGCCGAAAGCACTTTCTGAGCCAGGGCTTTGATCCACCACCGCATCAGGTCAGCAAATCATCCAAGTCCGTAACGTCGAGAGATTTATAGATGTCTTCTTCCACGGAAATCAGATCGTCTGACAATTGCGATTTCTTCCGTTGAAGGGCCAGGATTTTCTCCTCGATGGTCCCTTCCGTGATGAATTTGTAGAAGAACACCGTCCGCTTTTGGCCGATGCGGTGAGAACGTTCAATGGCTTGATTTTCTACCGCTGGATTCCACCAAGGATCTAGAATGAACACATAATCCGCAGCGGTTAGGTTCAGCCCTACCCCACCCGCTTTCAGGCTGATCAAAAAAGCCTGAACCTTTTTATCGGTGTGGAACCGATCTACCTGCCCTTGGCGATCCCTGGTACTTCCATCCAAATAGCAAAATTCTATGCCCTCCTCTTTGAGGTCATCCCGCAGGAGATGTAGCATTTTCACAAACTGGGAGAAGATGAGCACCTTAGAGCGTTTGCGTTCCAGGACATGCTTGAGCATCCGCTTGACTTCCCGGTATTTGCCGGATTCTTTCAAGGTGTAGTCCTCAGCCTCCACCATTTTGGGGTGAATGGCAATCTGACGGAGCTTTTGTAATCCCGCGAGGATGTTCAGCTTGTTCTTCTTCCAGGCCCCTTGGTTGACCAGTTCCAGCAAATAATTCCGGTAGGTGGAGCGAGTTTCTTGATACAGAGCTTCCTGCCGCGCATCCATCCCACAGAAGTGCAGCTTTTCAATCCGGGGGGGCAATTCCTTCTCTACTTGTTGTTTTTTTCTTCTCAGGATGAAGGGGTAGATGATCCGCTTGAGTTTGGCAGAACGTTTATGATCCTGCTCCTTCTCGATGGGCGTCACGTAAAATTGCTTGAAGAAAGCCTCGCTGCCCAGTAGGCCGGGATTTAAGAAGGCCATTTGGGACCAAATATCCATCACCGTATTTTCTACTGGAGTCCCGGTCAAAGACAGGCGATGCTGCGCCACCAGTTCCCGGATCGCTTTTGTGGTCTTTGAACCTGGATTTTTGA
>JBCCCJ010001064.1:0-2944 GCA_039033615.1 Bacteroidota bacterium | reverse complement strand
CTTCTACGCCATCATTGATGAGATTGATTCGGTCCTGATTGATGAAGCACGGACGCCGCTGATCATCTCTGGTCCCGTACCCCAGGGGGACAAGCACGAGTACAACGCCCTCAAACCTCGTATCGAGCGGGTCGTTCGCGCCCAGCGAAAATTGATCAATGGTTACATCGCAGACGCCAGAAAGTCGATTGAGGCGGGTGATGACGAAAAAGGCGGTCTTGCCTTGTTTCGGGCCTATCGGGGCTTGCCCAAAAACTCTGCCTTGATCAAATACTTGGGAGAAGTAGGTATCAAAGCCGTTCTGAACAAGACGGAAGGCTTTTATATGCAGGACAACTCCAAGCAGATGCACATCGTGGACGATGAGTTGTACTTCACCATTGACGAGAAGAACAACCAGATCCAGATGACGGACAAGGGGCGGGAAATGATCGCCACTGCCGGAGAAGATGCCAATCTGTTTGTGTTGCCAGATATTGCCGCTCAATTTTCCGAAATCGAAGGAAACGAGGAACTGGAAGAAAACGAGAAGCTCAAGCAAAAAGACGAATTCGCCCGCGACTATGCCGAGCGTTCGGAGCGCTTGCATGCCATCAACCAGTTGTTGAAAGCCTATACCCTCTTTCAGCGGGAAGAAGAATACATCCTCCAGGATGGCAAGGTATTGATCGTAGATGAGCAGACCGGACGGGCGATGGCGGGTCGTCGCTATTCCGATGGCTTACACCAGGCGATTGAAGCCAAAGAAAACGTCAAAGTAGAAGCTGCGACCCAGACCTTTGCAACCGTAACCCTCCAGAATTATTTCCGGATGTACTACAAACTGGCCGGGATGACTGGTACAGCGGAAACGGAGGAAGCAGAATTTTTCGAAGTATATAAGTTGGAGGTGGTCGTGATCCCCACCAACCGTCCCATCGCCCGGGATGACCGGGATGATTTGGTATACAAAACCAAGCGCGAGAAATACAACGCAGTTATTGAGGAGATCGAGCGTCTGGTGGATGCGGGGCAGCCCATATTGGTCGGTACCCGATCGGTAGAGGTTTCTGAGTTGCTGGGTCGAATGCTGCGGATTCGCAAAATTCCTCACAACGTTTTGAACGCCAAGCATCACCAGCGGGAGGCCGAGATTGTGGCCGGAGCAGGCAAGGCTGGCGCGGTAACCATCGCGACCAACATGGCTGGCCGGGGTACCGACATCAAATTGGGGGATGGCGTCAAAGCCGATGGCGGTCTGGCCATCATCGGTACCGAACGACACGAATCCCGCCGGGTAGATCGCCAGTTACGAGGGCGGGCCGGACGTCAGGGAGACCCTGGGATGTCTCAGTTCTATGTCTCGTTGGAAGACGATCTGATGCGCCTCTTTGGCTCGGAGCGAATCTCCAAAGTCATGGACCGCATGGGCTTGAAAGAAGGAGAGGTGATTCAGCACAAGATGATCTCCCGCTCCATCTCCAATGCCCAAAAGAAAGTAGAGCAAAACAACTTTGCGATGCGTAAGCGCCTGCTGGAGTATGACGACGTCATGAACTCCCAGCGCGAGGTGATCTACCGTCGCCGCCGCAATGCCCTCTACGGAGATCGCATCAAGGTGGACCTCGACAATATGTTGCTGGATTTTGCAGGTACTTTGATCAGCACCTACATCGACATGACCGATGCCGAAGGCTTGCAAATGGCCTGTATCCGCTATCTGTCCGTCGATCCCAAAGTTACCGAGCAGGAGCTGAATGACTTGGACGAAGAAACCCTGGCAGAACGCGTATATGACGCGGCCAAGGAAATGTACAATCGCAAGGCTGAGGTCTTGGCCGAAACCCTGGCCACTGGTATTGCTCGAATCAAGCAGAACAACCCTGCGATTGAGCGCATCCTGATTCCCTTCTCCGACGGCAGCCGCAAGCTACAGATTGTGGTTCCGGTAGCAGATGCCCTGGAATCCGAGGGCCGAATGGTCATGGATGAATTGGAAAAGGTCGCCACCCTCGCCATCATCGACGATAAATGGAAGACCCACCTCCGGGACATGGACGAATTGCGCCAGTCGGTGCAGAACGCAGTCTTTGAGCAGAAAGATCCGCTATTGATCTATAAATTTGAGTCTTTTACCCTCTTCCAGGCCATGCTCAAGCAGGTCAATCAGGAGGTTTTGTCGCTCTTGTATAAGGCCGATCTTCACGTCGAAGAGCGCCAGGCAACTGCCAAGGCTACCCCCAAGCGAGATGATTTCAGTAACATGAAAACCCGCCACTCGGACATCGAGAATGAGCAAAACCGCAAACGCGAGGCGGAGCGTCGCGTGATGGCTGCTGCCGGAGGCGGACAGCCCGAGCGTCGACTGACCCGCGCTCAGCGGCGCGCCCAAGAGCGCAAGTCCAAGAAGAAGCGCTAGGCGGAGCCGGGAAGCGTGATCCGAGATGGCCATGGGCCAATCGCACAATCGGGAATTCTCTTGGGGAGTTCCCGATTTGCCGTTAGGAGAGATGGTTTGGCGATGAGATGTACCCCCGTTTGACCGTAGGAGGCACTGAACCCTTTCCCGCCCCGCCCTGTTTTCCCTTGCAAAGGAAAACAGCCCGCCAATCCTCAGATTGTCATCCTGACGAAGGAAGGATCTCAGGTCGCTTCTTAGCTTCGCTTGGGGAGCTCGAAAGAGACTTTTCTCTGGCGTGGAGAGTTGCAAACTCTGGAGTTTGAGGCTCCCCCGTTGCAAACGGGGGAGAGCCTGATAGAGCAGCCACGAATTGTCGAATTGGCACAAAAGGTTCCTGTAGTGCTCCATTCGTGCCATTCGCTAAGGAAACAAACCAAACTCATGGCGCAGTGAATTTCCACGAATACAGGCTAGCGGGTGGGCAATTTGTGAAATCTGTGCAATTCGTGGCTATTAAATCAAATTTTCGCAAACGTCTGAAAATCAAACTCCTATAAAAAGTTG
>JBCCCJ010001063.1:0-2947 GCA_039033615.1 Bacteroidota bacterium | reverse complement strand
GATTGCCCTTGCCTCTGGTGCCCCTTTATTTTCGGGCATCATCGCAGGCATCGTAGGGGGCACCATCGTTGCCTTATTGGGCGGCTCCCAGTTGGGAGTAAGTGGTCCTGCAGCTGGATTGGTTGTGATTGTATTGGCTGGGTTAGAAGAACTCGGCACCTTCGAAATTTTTCTCTTGGCCCTGGTATTCGCTGGGGTGCTACAAGCCTTGATGGGATTTTTGCGCTTGGGAGTGGTGGCCTACTATTTCCCGGTAGCTGTGATCAAAGGGATGTTGGCGGCCATTGGCATCATCATCATCCTGAAACAATTGCCACACGCCGTAGGGATTGATTCTGATTACGAAGGCGACCTGGCTTTCTGGCAAGAAAACGGAAAGAACACTTTCACCGCCTTGGGGGATTTGTTCTCGGCCTTTTCTCCCGGAGCCGTCTTTGTGGCGGTGTTATCCTTGGCCATCCTCATCATTTGGGCTCGTCCTTTCATGCAAAAGCAAGGGTGGACGCAATACCTACCGGGTGCACTGGTGGTGGTGGTTCTGGGCATCCTAGCGAATTTGTTCCTGCCGAGTGTCTTGGGCGAACGCTGGGCGATCAGTCCAGAGCATTTGGTTCAGTTGCCTGCGCCTGATAGTTGGGCAGGAATGGCTGATTTGGTCACCTTCCCTGACTTTTCTGCTATCGGGAACTTCGGGGTGTACAAATACGCCTTCATCTTGGCCCTGGTAGCGAGCCTGGAAACCTTGTTGACTTCCGAGGCCACCGACAAACTCGATCCCTATCGTCGCCGCACCCTCCCCAACAAAGAACTAAAGGCCCAAGGCCTTGGAAACTTGGTTTCAGGCTTGCTGGGAGGCTTGCCTGTTACGCAGGTGATTGTGCGGAGTTCCGCCAATATTCAATCTGGTGGTCGTACCAAGGCGGCTTCCTTCTTTCACGGCATGCTGTTGTTGATTTGCGTGCTGGCCATCCCCACGGTCTTGAACCTGATTCCGCTGGCGAGTTTGGCGGCCATTCTGATCATTGTTGGCTTCAAATTGGCACGACCCTCTTTGTTCAAGCAAATGTTTGCCAAAGGCTGGAGTCAATTCATTCCTTTCTTGGTAACCATCGTCGCGATTTACTTCACAGATCTGCTGAAAGGAATCGGCATCGGAATGGTGGTGAGTATCTTGTTCATCCTCTTCACTCACTTCAAAAACGCCTATTCTTTCAGTGATAAGAAAGGAGTCAATGAAAATGAACATACGCTTAACCTGGCAGAAGAAGTCAGCTTCTTGAACAAAGGGCAGATCCTAAACGCCCTTCACAACATGCCAGATGGTTCCAAGATCACCGTTGATGGAAGCAAAAATGTCCACATTGATCAGGATGTGATGGAAGTGTTCAAAGATTTTGAGGAGCACGCTCAATACTCAGACATCGAATTTCAGGTAGTCAACCTGGAAGGATGGAAGCCTTCCTACCCAGCCAAAGGGAAAAAAGGCGCGGAGCTAGAAGAGGTGGTAGGTTAGAACCCGATCCCACGACCCTGCACACTATCCGGAGAAATCACTTGATTGAGTTCCTTTTCCGGTAATACCTCCAGGGTAGAATCATAGGCCGGTCCTGTTGCATCTGCGGCAGGACCGGTTGTTTGTTGTGGTTCGATTCGATTCTGGAATCGGACCCCATATCCCATGCCACTGGCAAAATCCCGAACGTAGGCCTGAGCCATTTCTTCGGTTTCGCTTAAGATTCCGCTTCGAATCGCTTTTTCCTTCACATGGAGTTTCACTTCCTGAATTTCATCCCGCAATTGGAGATACAATTCATGGTAAAATCCATCCCCTTCATCATTGAGGTCCAGAAGTTGAAACTTAGCACCGAGATTGTAATTGCCCGTGCTGTCCAAATCCACCAGCACAGAATCGAGCTGCGGCGCAGGCAAGGTAACCAACAGCGAATCCTTGGTCGTTTCTTCCGGGCCGCCAAACGCCTCCATCTGCAATTGGCTCATGTCGATGTAGGAAGAGATTTCAACTGGGACAACCACCATCAAGCGTGGCTCCACATCCTCTCCGACCGCCTGTGCTTTCTCCAACTCTACCTTGGCCCGATCCCGAATTTCCTTTTGCTCATTTACCTCTTCCATGATCTTGAAATAAGCCCGCTGCGCCTGGTCATAGCTATTTTCGGCCTTCTTCTTGGCTTGTTTGACTACCTTGGTCTGGTCTTTTTGAAGTTTCTGCTGGCGATCGTATTCTTCGAGGTATTTGTCGCGAGTATTTTTGAGAATTTTTTTCCGCTCTTTCATGACCTCCTTCAGTTCATCTACCGCTTGATCCCGATCCTTTTTGAACTGTTTTCGATTCAGGCGGCTTGCATTTTGAAAAGCCTGATCCGTGATCATATAGCTTTCGTAGGCCTGATAGAACTGATTCCCAAAGCGTCTGGGCTGCTGCGACATCTTATTTTGAATGTTGCCCATGCTGACTTCTTTGAAATCTTCGTAGATCCGTCGGGCCTGTCGAAGGTGATTCCGATACTCGGCCATGGTGGTATCTACCGCAAAAAAGGCTTCCGTGGCATCTTCGAGGGCTGATTCTGCCCTGGCAACCTCCAATTCGGCCCCATACAGATCGCTTTCCAAATCCGCCAACTCTTCCTGAGCGCGCTGGAATACTTTGTTCACCCGTTCTCTTTTGCCTAAGGTGAGGATTTCCTCATAATAGAAGGTGACCAATTTGAGTTCTTGGACATATTCGATCTTTTGCATCAGGGCAGTTGCCTGCTGGTCAAACTTCCGACTTTTGGACCAACGATCGCCTCCCCAGATGAGCAGGATGAAAACGGCAATGATGCCGAGCAGCAACAAAATGCCTTTGAATAAGGAAGATATGTTCATCATTTGAGGCGTTTCAGCAAGAGGTTGAGGAAAAGGGATTGTTGATCTTTGTCCGTCTCAT
>JBCCCJ010001062.1:0-2951 GCA_039033615.1 Bacteroidota bacterium | reverse complement strand
ATTTTTTTCCCAACATGGATCAGGAAGAAATGGAGGAATTTCTCCAGAGTATGAGCATGAACGAAGATCGCCCCTTGGCGCAGGTAGCCTACCCTTGGGCGCATAGGATGATCTACGAGGGCATTGAATATGCCAAAAATCTCGGAATGAGACCTGACAAAGATTTTGCCCTGACCCACTACATCCTTGAGCCTGAAGCAGCCATTGAGGAAACGTATGATTTTCAATTTGGCCGAGATGGAAAGCCTTTCTTGGTGGCAGGCCCCTATGACAATGGGCCGAAACTGGTTGCTACCTTGAGGCGCACCGCCGGAGAAGGTAATTTTGATTTTATCTTGCCCCCGGACGGCCCGGATATGATGGGCAAGTGGTAGGCAGCCTCGGCAATGCTTTTCCACCCTGCCTCCTTGGTCCCAACGCTCACCAGTCGCTATCTTCTGGGATGAAAGCATTGCTCCTACTCCTCCTTTGTAGTCCCCTCTGTCTGCTGGGACAACCCGATTCTTTGGACCAAACGTTCTTTGAGAATCACCTTCGACCAAATTCCCCCCGACTCCTTCTTACTCCAGAGTCCGAAACTCTTCTCCGCAACCGATTGGAACAGGATTCCCTCAGCCGGGCAGGTCTGGCCTTGCTCCAACAGCGAGCCGAATCCATCCTGATTTTACCCCCTCTGACTTATCAGCAAACCGGACGTCGCCTGCTTTCGGTTTCGCGGGAAGCCTTTCGGCGCATGACGACCCTTTCGCTGCTGTATCGCCTGGAGCGAGACGAGCGCCACTTAATCAAACTTCAGACGGAGATCGAGGCCGTCTGTCGGTTCCGGCATTGGAATCCTTCCCACTTTCTCGATGTTGCGGAGATGGCCGCCGCCGTAGCCCTTGCCCTCGATTGGGCCGGGGAATGGCTCCCTCCGGCTACTCAGCAGTTGGCGCGGGAAGCCTTACTCCAAAAAGCCCTTCGCCAAAGTGAAGCGGAATCCTATAGTTGGGTTACCACCACCAACAATTGGAATCTGGTGTGTCACGGGGGATTGTCTTTGGCGGCGCTCACGATCTTTGAGGAAGCTCCTGAGTTGGCGACCCGCATTCTGCAGCGAGCGGTGAAGCATATGCCCAGCGCGTTGATGGCTTATGCCCCGGACGGAATTTACCCGGAAGGGCCATCTTATTGGTTTTACGCGACTCATTATTTGGTCAACACTCTGGCTGCCTTCGAATCCAGCTTGGGTACTGAGTTTGACCTGAGTCGAGAGCCCGGCGTTCAGGAAAGCGCGTTATTCAGCCAGATCACCGCTGGACCCACGGGAGAGTACTACAACTTTTTCGATGCAAGCAGTCGGGGATTTCACAGCTTGGCGCACCTGGGATTATTGGCTTGGTTTCAACGCGCTAGTCCCACCGGACCCAGCCGCTCCCTTTATCAGCAGCGATTGGGACATGCCCAGGCCAAGCAAGGCAAAACCAATCGCTTTCAGGCCATCAATTGGCTGATGGTGAATCTCTATCCTCTTGCAAAAGCTGAAACCACGACTGAGCTGCCGATGGCCTGGACTGGAGGCGGACATAGTCCATTGGGGATACTCCGTGGCGGCAACGATTCCATGAGTCTCTACCTCGCCGCCAAAGGAGGCCGCGCCGCCGATAATCACGGCAACATGGATGCGGGTTCTTTCATTCTTGAATGGCAAGGCATCCGCTGGTCCGTAGATCCCGGCAATCAAAGCTACCACGACTTGGAGCAACTTATGGGTCGAGCCTTGTGGAACAACGGGCAGGACTCCCGACGTTGGGAATTGCTCACCAAAAATCACCTGGGACACAGCACCCTACGAGTGAACGACGCCCCTTTTCTGGTAGAAGGGCGGGCAGAATTGATCGCCTCTGACCTCGCTGGTACGCAACCCGCTTTTCGCTTTGACCTCAGTCCGATCTATGGCGAAAACCTCCAATCAGCGGTGCGGGAATTCCGTCAGGTGCATAAACGCGCCCTCAGAATCACGGATGCCCTGGAATTTTCTCCCCAAACGCAACGATGGACCTGGCAGTGGGTCACCCAGGCAGAGCCCAACTTCGATGGAAATGAAATCTTGCTGCAACAAGCCGGGAAACATCTCCGCTTGCACGTGTTGGGAGACGTGAGCTTCAGTTGGGCAGTCGTGTCGCTGTCTCCGCCTCCCTTGCCCTATGACAAGGACCTTCCAAACCTCAAGCGGATCGAACTGACCTTTGAGCGAGCAGCTTTCCCAGGAAATCAAGCGGAAATTGTCATCGAAGTCGTAGGAGAATGAGTAGTAGGTCCGATCCTCATTCGTCGGTTCAGCATTAAGAAGCCTGTCTCGATTCCGAGCGCATCTTTTCCTCGGCCTGGAATACCGAGGTACAATTGCCCTCGGCAATTCCTCTCTTTTCGACGAAAAGGCTAGCGGGTGTCTCCTATTGGAGGGAGAGGAAGGCGCAGCAGAGGGAGGAACATTCCATTTGCCGATGGCAACCACTTCTTCTTTTCACCGAAAAGCGGGTCGTTTTCCTTCGGGAGGGAAAACGGGGCCGCGCGGAAAGGGTTCAGCTCACGCTTGCCCCCGGCAAATCCGATCATCATTCGCTATTCATCATTCATCGGTTCGTCATTAGGAGGTTTCTTGGCAGCGGCAATTCATCCCCTCTTTTCAATTCTCAATAGGACTTCCGACCTTCGTTTTCCTAAACTGTTATCACTCATGGCCAAAAAGCGTAAGAAAAAGCCGCGCGCCCAGCAGGTATTTTCCCCAAAAAAATACGTCAAGGAGTAAGGGCGCAAGCTTGAAATTGGTCCTTGCTTTGCTTCACATGGGGAGGGGCAACAAGGCATGATACAAATCATGGTAACCCGCGCCAAGCCCTCTGGTAAGTATCTGGTGGGTATATATTTGGTGGATACATGGTGTCTCGGCCTCAAAAGCACGAATTTTT
>JBCCCJ010001061.1:0-2954 GCA_039033615.1 Bacteroidota bacterium | reverse complement strand
TGCGAAGGGTTCCGTAGGTGGTGAGGATCAATGGGTAGGTAGAGGCTTCTTCCCAACTGCGCTGGGGGCCGTAGTAGGTGGTTGCTTTCAGTTGCGGCGTAAATTTCTCGATTTCCCGCTGCCAGTTGAACAGCAGAGAGCGCGGCATGACGATCACCGAAGGCTTATCGGTTTGGGGGACAAAGTGCCCGAGAATGGCCAGGGTCTGCAGGGTTTTTCCCAGCCCCATATCATCTGCGAGACATCCGCCCAATTTGTTTTGGTGCAAATAGGTCAGCCATTGATAGCCAAAGTACTGGTAAGGGCGCAGATCCGCATCAACCGGAGGGGCGGGCACTTCCAGCTTGTGGAGCTGATTGAAGCCTTCAAAAACGTCCCGGTTTTTGGTGAAGCCTTCGCCAAGCAGGCGATTGGCAAGGAGAAGTTCCACTTCGGGCAAATCAAAAAAGGAAATGCGGACTTCCCCTTTCTTCCCTTTCTGGAAGAGGCGCTCTAGCTTCTGGAAATATTCCTTGCGAACGATGGCGTGGGTGCCATCGGTGAGTTGGATGTAGCGGTTTTGGCGGTATTGCTTGAGTGCATCTAAGAGAGCGATGCTCTCCCCTTCAAAATCGAGGAAGGCTTCCCCTTCAAAAAAGTCGATACCTGACTGCAGCGATAGGTCCAATTTCGGCTGGAAGGCCCGAACTTGATAGTTCTTGATATGTTCCGCGCCAAAGAATTGGTAGCGATTCAGCAGGGTGGGCAACTCATGGTAGAGAAACTCTCCGGCGATGCCTTCGGGAACGATGAAGCGATTGCCGTCAATCACCAATTCTTTGCGGAGTTTGGCCTGATTGGCCGCTTCTTCCAACAGAGCCCGAATTTCTTGTACCCAGGCTCCCAATTGCTCATCCTCAATCGGGCGAATCATGATCCGTCGCTCCAATTCATTCACCTCCGCCAGCTTGCTCAGTTCATAGGTTTCCAGAAAATCAAACTCAATGCCGGGCAATTGCTGCGATACCCGCAAGTGGAGCGCATTTTCCTCATCAATCTGCTCCAGAATGAGGCAGGGCTGCGAACGAATGGGCTCTTCCTTGTGATGCAGCTGAAAATCTTTGTATTGCAGGCCGATGTGGTTCACGTGGGAGAAAAGGAGGCTCAAAAAGGACTCCAGATCTTTGGGGACAAATTCGGTTTGGAAGAGGTACAAATCCTCATAGGCTTCTCCCAGAGGGGTGATTTCGTAGATTTCCTGATCACAAAGCAGGAAGCTTTCAGAAAGCACCATCAAATCTTCCGCAATCCGACTTTCCCGCTCCGTTCGCAGAAAACTTCGTAGCCGACTTCCCTCAGCGACCTCTTCAATTTGAATGCTGACTTTGGCTTTCCCTTCAGTGAAATACAATTGCCGCCCCGTCTCATCAAAGACGTTGCCGCAAATTTTCAGCTGCCAAAGGAGGAACTCGTGTTCTCCCAGGTAGATGCGGTCGGCTGGTTTTTCCCAATCAATGAGAAAATCACGACGTCCCTGGAGCTGCTGAATCATGCGCAGCAAGGAACGGGTCGGGCCGGTAAACACCTGATAGTCTGGGGTTACGACCTTGCCCCTCGGATTCTGGATTTCGAGATAGGCCCCAAAACTATCAAAGGCCAGCACAAACCGAATCTCCTGCTCCCCCTGAGGGTCAGCAGCCAGATGGCGCTTGCGAAATCGCTCGGACAAGGAAGAAGGTTCAAACATCATGCGGTAAGCCCTCAAAATGCAGCTGAAAAAGGAGCCGCAAAATTAGCCAGATTTGAGCAATGCCACAACATTCTTGCAAGGAGAGCAGTTTTTTTGTGGAAGAATGTTGGCAAGAAATTGTATATTTGCTCACAAAATTAGGATTCATGAGTCAGTTTCCCAGTCTTTTTACCTTCCTGCAAGAATTGTCCCAAAACAATCATCGAGAGTGGTTTCAGGAACACAAAGGTCGTTATGAAGTTGCCCATAAGGAGATGATCCAATTCGCGGAAGATCTCTTGATGGAGATGGCGCAATACGACCATTTGATAGAGATGACTGGCAAGAAAAGTCTGTTTCGCATCTATCGGGACGTCCGTTTTTCCAAAAACAAAGCCCCCTACAAAACTCACTGGGCCGGCCAAATGAAGCGCGCCACTGAAGCGCTGCGGGGCGGTTATTATTATCACATCGCTCCCAACAATCAAAGTTTTGTGGCTGGTGGTTTTTGGGCGCCAGAAAAGGATGATTTGAAACGCATCCGGGTGGAAATTGCCGCTGATGCCAACCCCTTGCGGGAAATCATCACCGCTGATCCATTTGTGAAATTATTTGGAGAAGTCGAGGGAGATGAATTGAAAACGGCCCCCAAAGGTTTCAGCAAGGAGCACCCGGACATTGATTTGATTCGCAAGAAGCAGTTCATCGTTACCCGATACTTTACGGACGAAGTCGTTCACTCTGCGGACTTTCTCCCAGAAGTGGTGGATACCTTCCGGGGAATGCGGCCCTTTTTTGATTATATGAGCGAGGTCCTGACGACGGATTCCAATGGAGTATCGGTCTTGTAGCAGTTCCATTTGTTGACAGAGGGCAGAAAAGAGATCTCGTGCACTTCCAACGGGTGAGAGTCAAGTTCCAAAGTTTGAAGCGGAGCAGATCGGCCCTTGCTATTTCCAGCTACATCATATTTGCCGCAGGCAAAGGCCTCAGCGAGATCTCAGACTTGTAAGGGGTAGTCGCGATGCGCCTGTTTGCTTTCTGTGAGGCGTCTGTTTTTACCGAGTTGCGAATCGTGATGCGCTTCGTTTTTGGGGAGAGTTGGTTCGGAGGGCTCATTCCCCCTTTCCTTGTCAATAGGCAATAGCGGCCCGGAGGGATACGGAGTTCGGTCGCAAATCTGATCAGCCATGAGCCTTCTCACCCGAGAATTCTGTACCTTGGATAGAAATACCATTCTCATGAT
>JBCCCJ010001060.1:0-2956 GCA_039033615.1 Bacteroidota bacterium | reverse complement strand
CAAAGGCTGGTCCTGCAGGGACCAAAATATGGGTAGCGGTGCCCCCAAAGCCTAGATTTGGCGTGCCGTAGGTACGCGTATGTAACCAATGCATCTGATTGGGCCTTCAACATATTTCGGAAATCGTAGCTGCTTATGCCCTGCAAAAGCAGCCGTTTTTTTGGTCGATATTAGGCAAAGATTTGCCTACCTTAGTTTCTCATATCTGCACGAAGAAACCCAGACGTCGTTATTGTTCCCCATCCGCCAAAGCAATCAGCGCACCGCTGCGAAATTGACCCATGAAAAGAGAGCTGAACAAATATCTAGCATCCTTATCAGAGAAGAGTATCTCATTCCTCATATGCGTACAAAAAGTCAGGCCCGCGGCAGGCGACACCTAGTTTAAAGAAATGCAAAAAGTGTTCAAAAAATGTCTAGGAGTATGGTTTCAATTGTTACTTACCCCCAAATCCTCGACCATTCCCAATGAAGTATCTCCTCTCCCCGCAGCTTGGCGTCAAGCTCTTCGCATTCGTTTTCAGTCTGCTATCTGTTCCATTGGTCCACGGCCAAATCCAGACCTTTGGGGTAACGTTTGAAGCAGACAGCTTGTCTCAACTCCCGGCTACCAGTCCAGGCAGTGGAGATACCCCTACGGCCCTTTTTGGGAACTTCGCCAATACGCTGTCCGTCCAAAACGTCTCAGGAAACCCCGGTAGCAGCGGCGCAACTGGTAAAGTGTTGACCGCACAGGTCCCCGTCACGGGAAATTATCAGTCCATTGAATTTGCAGGCGCGCTCAACAGTGGAATCGTGGCGGAAGACAGCGTCAAAGTGAGCTTCGATTTCCTGGCGCACGCCCTCGCCAATCACGACGGATTTGCGTTCATGCGCTGTTATGATGAGAGTGGAGAAAGTTTTGCAGACCTCGGCTTCAGTTTTGACGGGAATAGCTACAACATCGGCTTGCTGGACTATGATCCTGCTAGTGGGAATTATCTGGGCTGGCTCAGTCCTCCCTTTCCCACCAACAACTTTGAAACTGGCAGATGGTATCACCTGGAAGCCCTCATCGACCTCAATCAGAATACGCTTCAATTGTGGGTGGATGGGACAGATTATGGCGTAGTGGCAGGGATTTCGCGGGCAACTGGCAGTGGATACGCGGGCGCATACCTGGATTGGGGGACTGCCTACCAGGGGATTTGTTCCATCGACAATTTTGAGGTGGAAGTCCTTCAACAAGCAGTCTTGCCGGAACCTCCCGCAGGATTCCAAGCCTTGCTTACGCCGGAAGATCATGGCGGGACCATCATCCGCATCCCTTGTGGAGATTTTCGCGAGCGAGGCCTTGATTGGGAACATGGCGGCAGTGCCAGCTTGCTGTATGATTCCCTCTATCAAGGCGTTTCTGGGTATCGGCTGCGGATTGATAGCAGCATGAATGAAGCCGACGCCCGCTTGTGGTCCTTCAAACCATTTCCCATCCAAGCCAATCGGACCTACGAAGTGAGTGCGCTCATCCGAACCGATTTCCCCAGAGCCACCTGGGAAATGAACATCGGCCTACACGGTGCCGAGACAGATGGAACGATAGGCTTAGGCGGAAGATATGCCGGCATGCCCGCGATCACGACAGGGCCTGATGGCTGGGAACGCTGGACGTGGAGATTTACCCCGCATTGGGACGACCGATACGAATCAGTGCGGGTGTTTCTCGGGGCGCATGAATATGGGCCAGGTTTTGACCAAACCGTCAGCTTAGAAATTGCCGATCTCGCCTTCGTAGAATTGCCGCCGACTCCTTTGGTTCCCTTTCCTCCTGGCGAAGGAGTCAGCTTTCCCGGAGGAGCGGGCAATCTCCCCATGCAAATAGAATCGGTCCTCGCAGGCAGTGATACCCTCACGGTGCAAGTCACTGGAGCGACCTATCAATTTTTGCCTGCTTCCAACACCATCCTGCTGCGACAACGCATCGACTACGATCGGCAACTGGCAGAACTAACGCAGCTACCTTTAGCGAATTTGACGGTGCATAGCCAAAGCAATTCCGAAGTGATCTTGGTTGGGGATAAGCTGACAATTGGGGTTCAAATGGACGGAGTCCTGGTCATCAGTCCCCATGAAGGAGTCAGTCCCATCCTGAAAAGTAGCATAGGGGGCGATTTCAATCGGATGAAAGGAGGGGATGTGCTGTGTCAAGATGATTTTGGAGGATTCACCCTCAACCTATATACCCCCAAGGGCACGGGGGTCTCCCCGCAACTCAGCATGTTGACCAGCGGGGTGGATTTTCCTTTGCTCGAAGGGGATGACCTGACCAGCACCGGAGATGCCAATCCCGGTTGGGAAGTCCAAGTCAATGCCCAAGCTGGCGAAAGAATCTTCCTTTCTGCCTTTCCTTGTCGGCCCTATGATTGGGAAAAGTCCTTCGAATATCAATGGGGATTGAGTGATTATGATCAATCGCTGGACTATACCATCCCCCCGTACACGAGCGATTGGGTCTTGTGGAACATCAACCAACGGGGCTGGGCCATGAGTTTTGGAGAACGGTATGAGGTCAGAGACAATGTTCCCTACCAGCAACACATGGACAGCATTCTGGCGGCAGGAGATCAATGGTCGGCCTACTTCAGCCAATGGTTTTATTACAGTCGAGATGCGGAAGAATGGACCAACGAGATCATGCGCTGGCGAAACACCTTTGGCATGGGCGCCATCTATTCGGACGGGTTGGCTCAAGACGATTGGCTGTCCGCTTACGAAGCCATGCGCAGGCTGCGAGGGGAGGTATTTCCCGACGGAAACATCATCATCCACGACAGCTATCCCCAATCCGGCGTTCCGGCGGCTTCTTTTCGCCCGTTCATCTACACCTACGCAACCAGTACCTACATGGGGGATTCAATGCCCAAATAGAGTCGTGGGTGGTCCCGAATGCGCTGGTAAGTTGGTTACTCGTGGCACCGAT
>JBCCCJ010001059.1:0-2962 GCA_039033615.1 Bacteroidota bacterium | reverse complement strand
CTAGCTCCCGGATCGGGCTGGGCGGAATAGGTAGCTCCCGTACCAGCGGAGGTCGCAGTAACGGAATAGGCAGCAGGCAGGGTAGGAGTTGTGGTACTGAAATTGGAAATCACCAGGGTATATTTTACTCCTGGCCCCAAGGTCAGGATAACCCCACCAAACAAGGTCGTAGAACCAGTCCCAGAATTATACACCCCGGTACTTGCCAACCAATTGGTACAGGGATTCGCCGGGTCGAAATCTCCCAGATAGATATTCCCAACCAATCCAAAGGCACCAGTGATAGCCAGGGTATAGTTGTCCAATTCATCCACCCAGAAACTATGGGTTTCATATACGGTCAGATTACCAGTAAGATTGACACAACCAGTTCCGCTATTATCCGCCGCCAAGGTACTGCCTGGATCACCGGAATCAAGGTTCCCCGTAAAGGTTGGATTCAAGCTACCATAGCCAGGCGCAAGACTGAGATTCAAGTCCAGATCGCCTACGGGTTCGCTCACTGCGGTTGCCGGAGCAATGGAATTTCCGGCTGCCCCACAATTGGAAGCAAGGACAATGTCCGCATTGTTGATGTCAAAAAAGATATTATCTGTTCCCTGAATCTTGATTCGACCGTAAAAAGTCGGGTAGTTGGGAATGGTGATTATGTGGGAACCGTCGTTGGTCGTGGCTGCTGCAAGGGTATGGGGGAAGGTATTTCCTCCATCTAAGGAGAAGAGGATATCTACCGTAGCGGCGTTGACTGCTCCGCCTGTTGTACCTGCTACATCCCAAGTGATGGTAGCAGTACTGGTCCCATCTGAGATCCAATTGGTCACCGCATTTTGAGAGGTCACCACAAAGGGACCGGTAGTTCCATCCACCACGACAGAAGTAGCGGCACAATTGATACCGCCCCCATTTGGGTTGTTGTCCCTGACGGTCAGGGCGAAGTTCATGGTCCGACTGACTGAAGGCAATGCTTCAAAAGTCAAGCCCGTATTGGTCCCAGCTTGAATGTTGGAGATTTCAGGGAATACCCGAATAGGAGAGCCCTTCGGAGGATAACTTCTGAACAAAGGGGCAATCGCACTCGAAGCTGCGGCCGTTCCCAGGAATCCCTGAGTTGGGGTTCCGGCCCCATCTTCGTCCATTTGTTCCCAAGTGTACGTCAGGTTGTCTCCATCCGCATCCGTGGCGCTTCCCGTCAGCAGGAAAGGGGTCTCACCAGGGATGGTATAAGTCATCCCGGTGGGATTGGCATTGGCCACCGGCGCAGAGTTGCCCGTATTGGTAGTCGTTGCACAGGTGGCAAAGGTAGTGAGGTAGCTCACCATTTCGTCCAGGCTATTGGTATGAAAATAGTCATCATTGGTTCCAGAAGAAGCAATGTTCTGGCCTGCACCGCAGATCCCTCGGTACGACATGATGGTGGTCCCACTTCCGATCTCATAGGAGTTGGCGGAACTGATGTTGCTAGCATTGCAATTGGAACCTGATCCATTGAAGGTATGATTGGCCCCAAACATATGGCCAAACTCATGCGAAGCCAGACGAATCCAGGAAGCAGAAACATTGTCAAAAGAGCTGCTCCAGCCGCCTCCTTTGATGGGACTACCGCTCCCCACCAAGGTGGAACGGCAAACCGCCCCAATGTAGGCCACTCCTCCAGTACCAAGGGCCGCAGGGGCTTGATTTTGATCATGGAACACGTGCCCGATGTCGTATGCGCTGGTGGAAAAATTTAATGCAACTACATCTGCGGCATCGTTGAAGCGGGCGGCTGAGGAAACAAAGGGGTCCGTGTTGAAATCGGTGTAGATAAGGGGCGTCAGCAAATTGAAGCGAACGGACAATTCCCGATCGTATATGGCCTGAATGCCGTTGACGCTGGAAACCACAACCGCTGTAGCTGCCGCAACAGTGCCACCATTTGCGTCGTGAAATTCACCCGTCGTTACAATGGCAAGATTGTAGGTACGGCGAGTCGCATTGCTGAACCCAGTCGAGCGGGTCGCAGCTCGGGGTGGCGCATAGCGGTCGATGGCATGGTTGCACCCATGTTCTTCCTGCTCCATTGCTTCTGCGTCATCAAAGGTCCCAATGGAATAGGTCTGAGGATTTTTCCAATCATCAGGCTGGATCAAAGAAATGTGTTGTCCATCCAGTACCGTCACCTGAATCATGTCTGGCGTGGTCATCATTCTGCCCGTAATCTTGGGATTTTTGGCATGAATCAGCAGGTAGGTCTGGAGATTGGGATAAGCCGCCTGGAAATCGGGCGCCATGATCGGCGATTTCAATACGTGGAACGGCTGGCTTCGGCCTAATTCTGTAGGAAGATGAACAATCGGCCCTTGACTGACGTCTGAAACAGATCCCTCTAACGGGGCAGCATACGCCAGTTGTTTGATGGCTTGAACATCAATGGATACCCTCCTTTTTCCTTGATTAAGGGGAGCTGGAAAGAATTGGGCAGAGAGAAAAGAGCAAGTACAGAAAAGCAAACACAAGAATAGAAGCTGTCTCATAGAGAAAGTGGGTATAGCGTGTATGAACAGACCATCGGAACCCCTGTTTGAGAGGCGAACCGATTTCCCCCTTTCCGTGCAATCTTGATACCAACTTTCCTTGACGAATTGCGCAAGTTGCCTATTATCAGGGAATTAAGCTCCCGATCCCCAATAGAAACTTGCTCCCCGCCCCCAACTAAAGCAAGGATTTTGAGAAAAAGTTTCTACCTCTTATTGGCTGGTCCCTTGAAGCCACTCCACCCAGTGTCGAGCTTGCTTGCCCGTGGCATCAGCAATTTGATGGCGGCAACTGAACCCACAAGCTACTACGGCCTCTCCGTTCAAGGCACGAATTGCCGGAAATAGAACTTGTTCACCGATCTTCTGAGACAAATCGTAGTGTTCTTTTTCGTAACCAAATGAACCAGCCATGCCACAACAGCCGGAAGGGATTTCCTCCACCTTTG
>JBCCCJ010001058.1:0-2966 GCA_039033615.1 Bacteroidota bacterium | reverse complement strand
CCTGGCAAAACAGAAACCTGGGATGATTCTCCACTTTCCCACCACAGCAGGTCTTCAAAGGGGATAAATGCTGGTTGGAAGCTAATAGTAGACCCTCCAATTACCGTTTCCCTCCGAAATAACCATTCATTTTCTGCTGCATTGTTGCTAGCGTTTGGATCTCCCCCTAGGAGCGCCCGAGCCCGAATCTCATAATCGCCCACCAAGGGCATCGAAATCGGTGTTGCAAGCATCATCTCTATGCTTTCACCCCCGGCAAGGGTATCTACATTTGCTGGTTCGATCACCACCGCTCCAATGGAAGGAACGTCGACCACCACATTGATCAGATTGCCGGGAATGGGCAGACAGCCGTAATTGGTCAATTCGACGGTGATATATCGATCCGCCACGAATTTACAGTCCTCTTCCGGCAGAATTCGGCTGATCCCCACATCCATGTTCTGGACCTTGTCTCCCAAGCCGACGGCGTACCAGGCATTGCGTACCGCATTGACCTCAGGAGAGCAGGTGCCAAACAAATCCAAAGCCGCTTGGATCGTTCCTCTTCTGGCATCTTCAAATTGAGTGGTAGGCGTCCAGTAGGTGCTCATTGCCCGAAAGACGATGTCAGCCACGGTTTCCATGCCAATTCCACTCAGCTCGAAATCATTCCCAAAGTCATTGGTGGAGGTATCACCAACCGCCAACACGTAAAACCAGTACCCTAAGACGTTATTGTTGATATGGGTGCCTCCATTGTCCGCATCTCCTTCGTACCAATTGGTCCCTTGGTAGGTATCTGGATGACCAAATCGGTTGGGATCAGACATGTCCCGAAAAGGACTGGAGTTTTCCCCGACCTCCCAAGAGAAATCATCTGGTGTGGTATGCCACTGGATGAGGTTACCAAAAATATCTGCCAATCCTTCATTCAAGGCTCCACCTTCGTCTATGTAGATGAGGTCACAACTGTTCCGGACCACCCCATGCATCACCTCATGACCAATGACATCTAGCCCTACATGAGGATTCCCATTATTATCCGCAAAGCCTGCGAAATACACGTTCCAGAAGGCAGTAGGGCTACCTGGGACATCCCAATGAACAAAACTGAGGAGCTTTCCGCCATTTCCATCATAGCTGTCCCAGCCGTGCTCCTGGAGGAAGTAGTCGTAGGTCATTTCCATGCCCCAGTGGACATCCGTGGCCACTTCGTCCCATTGGGCATTGGCATTGTTCCACACATTGTCTGAATCGGTGAAATCAACAGCGGTGCTCAGGTCCGTGGAATTGTTGAGGTCATAGGTCTCAATCCCAGCAGCGGCTCTTCCGTATTCCCGCAACCGAAAACTATCAGCGGCAACGGAATCCGTTTGGATGCTCCTCACCCCATTGTGGCGGGTATGAGCTTGCCCTTCCACCTCCATCTCATGGGTCAAATCGGTTTGCTTGAGAATGGTCCCTGTCTGGGCATCCACATATACCCGATACGTACCCATGGGCTCCTGCGCAAAGATGTCAAAGCGGTAGGCCAAGCGATATGCATTGGTTTGCCAATCATGGTCTTCATCCACCCACATCAACTGTGCGTCTGGAAAGAAACTTGTCTTCTTCCCTTGGGTGGCAGATTGGATCAAACGATCATTGCTGCTGTTTTCCCAAAAATAAACCTCGGCATCTACTTCCTGGATGGCTTTTTGCCGCGCTTGATCTTCCGAGAGCTTGATGGCACTGGGGGGAAATTCGATCTTTGGGACAAAACCGTTGACCATTTGCCAACCTTCGGCAGTACCGTGGAGACGAATCTCAGCCCATTCTACGGGATATCCGGCGTGGATCCATTGAAAGAGCTGATGCTCCTGGCCCAAGGCATCTTTGCGAACCTTCAGCAACTCAAAGGATTCCTCGGGTCCATCAGGAAGGTCTGGCCAGGATTGATACAGCACCAACAAGGGATCTCCGTTGAGCGGGGAAGGAAAGCTATACCAATGTTGGGTGGAGACTGCTTCCTTGGTTTGGAGATCCTGTCCGAATAGGACCATTGGCAACGACAGAACTGCCAGGTAAAAGGAAAAGGAAATGGATTTCATGAGATCGCTTGGGTAACTTGTGATGGATATCAGAAATATAGCAATGATCATATGAACCAAGCAAACTACTGGGAACTCATTACAGAGCGGAGAGCTCGGGTCGCTATCAAAGGAGAGCCTGGTCCGCATATCAAGCGGGTATGGATCTTGATTCATGGCTACAAGCAATTGGCCGGGCGATTCATTCAGAAATTCGAAGCCTTGGAAGCGGAGGATTGCTTGTTGGTCGCTCCAGAAGCCTTGTCTCGCTTTTATCTGGACGATGCCTACTACGGCAGGGTAGGGGGGAGTTGGATGACGAAAGAGGATCGCTTGAATGAAATCGAAGACCAATTGACCTATTTGGATCGGTGTCTAGCCCGAGTTTATGAAGCATGTGGGACGGCCTCGCCTCAACTGTACGTATTGGGCTTTTCTCAGGGAGTGGCGACAGTTTGGCGCTGGTTGTTACATCGTCGACCGGCATTTGATGGAGTGGTATTGTGGGCCGGGAAGCCCCCGGAAGAGACCGACGAATGGTTAGAAAATCGCTTGAATGCGCAGCCTTTTGCTTACATATACGGCAAAGAGGATCCGTTTATTCCTCCGGAAATTGCCAAAAAACTGTTGGGGGGCATGAAAAATCGTTTTCCCGAACTGGAGGTGTACCCTTTTCAAGGGAAGCATGTCATTCATTCTCAGCCGATTCAAGCGCTTCTGGCACATTGGGGGAAGGAGAATGCTTGAAACGCTCAGAAAAAGTTGGCGAATGTAAGACATTCTGGAAAATATTCCATTTTTTTCTTCAAGTCCAGGCATCCTTCTTCAATCAGGTACGTTTTAAGGTGTAATAGATGGTTCAAAACGTATTCCGAAAACGATTGAGAAACTTCTATTTTTGACTTCAATCCTCTT
>JBCCCJ010001057.1:0-2967 GCA_039033615.1 Bacteroidota bacterium | reverse complement strand
CGGCTTTCCAGGCGGGAATCAAACGGGACCTGCCGGGTAGCCCCTGGAGTGATGCCATTGCCGAAAAAGCGCTTTCCATTGCCGCAGATTTCGAAGGCAGCTTGTGGCCCCACTTATTTCCGCCCATCCAGCAGGATGACTCCATTCAGGCCGCCTGGGCCTTGCCGATCAAAGATTCTTCTGGGGAAATACTGGGTACCTTTTGCGGATTTTACCCCAAACCCCAACAACCCCGACCAGCAGAAATCACCTTTGTCCGAAGCTTGCTCTCTTTGGCCTCTGTTGCGATCACATATGTCGCGGATGCCGAAAACCTGAAAGAACAGGCCCGCCAAAGCGCTTCTCTCCTCCGACTCAGCACCGAACTGGAACTCGCAACGGATTATGATCAGGTCGTGGATTTGTTGCAGCAGGAAATCGAATCCGTCCTGGGGTACCCTGCCTGCTGGTTGTACCTCTACTCTTCTGATCGCAAAAAGCTGCGCATGGTCGCAACCCGAGGGCGGCCAGGAGATCAAAGCAACACTTTGGAACCCATCGAGCTGGATTCCGATCAGGATGAGTTTGTCAAGGCCCTATCTGAGGTGGAAGACATCTGGGTGATTCCCGATGCCCGAAGCCACCCCATTACCGATAAAAAGATCGTTGAGAAAATGGGCAATCGACTGATTGTCAATATGCCCATTCGCATCCTCCAAACCTCCCTTGGCGTGATCGGTGCTGGTACCTTTGGAGAAGATGACCGTCCACCGCCGAATGCGCAACAGCAAAGCTACTGGCGGCAACTCGCCAAACATACCGGGGCTGCGTTGAACCGAATTCAGTACCTCCAGGCCTTGGAACAATCCAAGCGGGAACTTCAGCAGGCCAATGAAGAACTGGAAGGAAAGGTGCAAGACCGCACCCAGGAATTGGAGCTGTCGCTGCGCTCCCTGGAGCATTTTTCCTACTTGGCCTCCCACGATCTGCGGGAACCTCTCCGAATGATCATCAGCTACCTCCAACTGTTGGAGCGGCGCATGGAAGATCGCCTGACCGGGGAGGAACGCAACTTCATGGATTTTGCCGTGGATGGGGCGCGACGAATGAAAGAACTGCTGAACGGCATCCTGACTTACTCTCGGCTGGATGCGAAACCTTCCCATCGGTCCCAGGTGGATCTGGGCGAAGTGCTGAGCAAGGTGCAGCAAATTCTCACCTTGAACATCGAGCAATCGGGGGCCAAACTGGACGTCGGAGCATTGCCGACCATCACAGCCAATTCTCAGCAGATGGTGCTGTTGTTTCAGCACCTGATCGAAAACGCCATCACCTTCAACCAAAGCCAAGCGCCAAAGATTCACATTTCGGCCAAATTGCAAGGAGATTCCTGGCTCTTCGCCGTTCAGGACAACGGCATCGGTTTTGAAGAACAAGACGCCGAGCGCATCTTTCTGATGTTTGAGCGGCTGCATAATCGCGAAGACTATCCCGGCAACGGGGTCGGCCTGGCGGTCTGCCAACAAATCGTGCAAGTGCACGGAGGAACCATTTGGGCTACTTCCACCCCTGGAGAAGGTAGCTGCTTTTATGTTCGTCTAACCAACGCCTGATGTGGTATGAGAAATGAGATGCTGGACCCTTTTTCCTCCCTGCCAGAAGAAGAAAAACAACTCCGTCCCCGCTTACTGGAAGACTTTTCCGGGCAGCGCAAAATCACCGATAACCTCAAAGTCTTCGTCCAAGCGGCCAAACTCCGGGGCGAACCCCTGGATCACGTGATCCTGCACGGCCCTCCCGGCCTGGGGAAAACGACCCTTTCCTTCATCATCGCCCACGAATTGGGGGCGCAAATCACCACCACTTCTGGACCAGTCCTAGAAAAGCCCGGCGATCTGGCGGGCCTGCTCACGAATCTGGAAGAAGGCGACGTGCTCTTCATTGACGAAATTCACCGCCTTTCTCCGGTGGTAGAAGAATACCTCTACTCCGCGATGGAGGATTTCAAGATCGACATCATGGTGGAGACCGGGCCAAATGCCAGGAGCATCGAGCTGGCGCTGACGCCTTTTACTTTGGTGGGAGCCACCACGCGGGCAGGCCTGCTGACCTCGCCCATGCTCGCCCGCTTCGGCATCAACGCTCGCCTGGAGTATTACGACGCGGAAACCTTGGCGCGCATCGTGCGTCGTTCGGCGGGGGTGCTGGGAGTGCCCATCGAGAAGGATGCTTCCCTGGAGATCGCCCGCCGCAGCCGGGGGACGCCCCGGATCGCCAATCGCCTCCTGCGCCGCACCCGGGACTTTGCCCAGGTCAAAGGCGATGGCAAGATCAACCTGAAGATCGCGCGCATGACCCTTTCGGCCCTGGAAGTGGACGAAGCCGGCCTGGATGACATGGACAACAAAATCCTGCTCACCATCATCGACAAATTCAAAGGTGGGCCCGTCGGTCTGTCCAACATCGCCGCCTCCGCCGGAGAAGAAGCCGAAACCATCGAGGAAGTCTATGAGCCCTACCTCATCATGGAAGGCTTCCTCAAACGCACCGCCCGGGGTCGAGTCGCCACCGAGCGCGCCTATGAGCACTTCAATCGCATGCCCCCCAAGCAGGATTTGCCTCAGGGGAATTTGTTTGGGTGAGGGGGGGATCTCTTATGCAATGGGGGATAGCCCCCGCTATACGGAACAAAAATGAAGAAATATATCCTAGTTGTAATAGCTGTTCTCTATCTACCCTATGATGGATCTTGCCAGGTAAATAGTGATTCTTCCTATACTACTATTGGGCTGGATTTATTCGTAAACAGATGTTTCGAGAATATTGAATCAGTGAAAATACTAGAGGAGAGCCCACTTACTAAAGGAACTCCTTTTTGTAGTATCGCTACTTGTCTGGCTACACTTGCTACCTTTGACCAAGACCCTGATGTAAATCGAGCTATTTTTTCTCAATTGGAAAAATTAGCTGAACGTCTTTACGAAGAGG
>JBCCCJ010001056.1:0-2969 GCA_039033615.1 Bacteroidota bacterium | reverse complement strand
AGGACCGCAGGCACCTGTCGCCACGCGGCCCTATCAGGCTTCCTAGTCTAATCCTCCCCACGTCCACCCAGGACGATCCCCCTGCGTAACCCCGTGACTTCGCCCTAGCGGCGGACGGCTGCGCTGATCCCCTCAATCAAATCATGCCCCCTGACCCGGTGCGTACATTCGCAGCCGGACCAACAGAGGTGATCCCTTCCCAATTCTTCCGAGATGTCCCGTCAGCCGATGGCGCGGGTCTTGTTTCATTCGCCCGCCCCCTTGGCGGTTGTGGCGACCGTGACGGGGCATCTCAGAGGGATTGACCCCAACCAATGCCGCAAACCCTCGCCACCGATGCGGCACCCAACCGAATGAGACACACATGACAAAGTTGACCACACCTAACCCTGCTGACCTCGCACGGTTCGATGCACTGATACCTTCCGAAGCCCGCAGTGAAGGCTGCGACACACTCGCCCTGTTCTTCGACTGGAACGACGCGAAGGCCACACGGCACCTGACCCGCAACGTTATGACCTACAAGCGCCTTCGCCGCCGTCCGGTGCCTTTCTTGGATGACCGGGGAGAACCAGTCTTTCGCGTTCCCTTGGATGATCGAGGAGAGAACCACGCGATAGCCGATGCTGCGGACTGGTTCGCGGTTCAGATGACGGCTTACGATGGCCTCTGGACTGGAGATGATGATGGCAACGGCAACATCCGTGTGAAGACCCGCCGCCCGATGGCGAAGGGCAGACCGCTCCATGACCCGATGGTTGCTCGTGTCATCCTAGACCTCGGCGCTGAGGCACAGGTCCGCTACCGCAACCGCGACCGGCTTGACCTGCGGCGCTGCAACCTCGACAGCACAGTCGCGAACGAGGCGTCAGGCCGCCGCCCGGCCAAGTACCGCCCCAGCCAAGCGGGCAAGGTCAGCGCCCAGAGGAGAACAGCTTGCCAACGCAAGGGCGATGACCAATGAGCGGCCCTGTGCTGATCGAAGAGGAGGATGCGGGCGACCGCGCCCCCTTTACCGACGATCCCAGGTGCGAACGCTGCGGCGAACCCTTCAAGCCCCGCAAGAAGACCCAGCGGTATTGCGTCCCGGCTTGCCAGAAGAAGGCCAGCAGGCTCTACGAAATAGATCCTCGAACCCTGATCCTTGAACCTTGACCCCTGTCTCCCATGAACCCTGCTCGTCGAAATTTCCTAAAAGCTGCCGGGCTTGGCCTGGGCGCTACCTTACTTACTCCCAATGCCTGGGGTCGTTCCCATGCAGACGAAAAGAAGCTGGGCATTGCCCTAGTAGGCTTGGGAAACTACGCCATGAACAAATTGGCGCCCGCCTTTGCGTTTGCTCAATTCTGCGAATTGCGAGGGCTGGTAACGGGAACCCCGACCAAGGCCGAGAAATATGGCGCCCAATACGGCATTCCCAAGGAGAATATCTACACCTACGACAATTTCGATCAGATCAAGGACAATCCCGGCATCGACATCGTTTACGTGGTGCTGCCCAATTCCATGCACGCAGATTATGTGATCCGGGCGGCGGAAGCGGGGAAGCATGTGATCTGTGAAAAACCTTTTGATGTTTCAGCAGCCCAAGCGGAAAAAGCCGTGAAAGCCTGTGAAGAAGCAGGGGTACTGTTGCAAACGGGCTACCGCTGCCAATACGATCCCTATCACCTGGAACTGATGCGGGTAGGCCAAAACGAGGTAATGGGACAGGTAAATTTCCTCCGTACCAATTTCTCCTTCTATGGAGTCAACAACAGCAACTGGCGATTCACCGATAAGAAACTCTCTGGCGGCGGTCCGCTGATGGATGTGGGCGTCTACTGCATTCAAGGTTGTCGATACACCATGGGGAAGGAACCCGTCGCGGTAACGGCTCGTTCATATCGCTTTTATCCCGACAAAATGGAAGATGTAGAGCAGAGCATCGTCTGGCAGTTTGAGTTTCCCAACGGGGCCGTGGCCGACTGTTCCAGCAGCTATGTAGCTCGCTCCAACTTCATCGAGGTGTCAGCCGAAAATGGCAACTTTGGCCTCAGCTCGGCCTACAGCTATTCCCCTCCGGCAGGTCACGTGGCTGGCATCGAGATGAATTTTCCCCACGACAATCAGCAAGCCAAGCAAATGGATGCCTTCGCCCGCAACATCCTGGACGACACTCCAGTGGTCGCCGATGGGCTAGAAGGCCTGAAAGATATGCGCTTGATCGAAGCCATTTACGCCAGTGCCCACAACAATGGGCAACGAATCGAGTTGGATGCAGAACTGAAGATGAAATAAGCCGCCATGAATCTCTTTATCCTGAGTTGGAAAAACCTCATCGCCAAGCCCTTGTCTGCGGGCATGAGCCTGCTATTGCTGGCCTTGGGAGTTAGCATCATTTCTCTGCTGCTGCTGCTCAACGAGCGGCTGGAAAGCAACTTCCTGCGAAATCTGCAAGGGATCGACATGGTTGTGGGTGCCAAGGGCAGTCCCCTCCAATTGATTCTCGCCAGTGTGTATCACATCGACAATCCCACCGGGAACATTCCTTTGTCGGAAGCGGAAAGTCTGATGAAGCACCCCCTGGTCAAAAAGGCCATTCCCCTGGCCTATGGCGACAACTACCAGGGCTACCGGATTTTGGGTACGGATACGAGCTATCTGTCTCACTACGAAGTGCAACTCTCAGAAGGGAGGGTGTGGGATGAGCCCTTTGAAGTGGTCATCGGGGGAAAAGTAGCCGAGCGAATGGGGTTGGAAGTGGGCAGTGAATTCTTCAGCGCCCACGGCCTGACCGACGCCAACGACGTACACGATTCTCATCCCTTCACGGTGGTTGGCATCCTGGAATCCAACGGAACGGTTGCCGACCCTGATTCATGGAACCAACGAGTCATGCAAGCCGCCTTTCACTATTTCGTCGCTCACGTTCTTGGCGGTGAAAAGCCGGGAGACGAATACTTTGAGCAGCTCAATGCAGACAATGT
>JBCCCJ010001055.1:0-2969 GCA_039033615.1 Bacteroidota bacterium | reverse complement strand
GTTCCTGTTGGGAAGTTGCCTGCTCTTGATGTGGGCCTGCGCCTCTGCCCTTCGCTCAAATCCCATCGAAGCGAAAACCGATCCCTTTTGGGAAGGCCGCGCTCAGCAATTGTTGCTTGGGTTTGAAGACTCAGAACTTCCCGCGAGCCTGCGGCCATTTTCTGCCGAGCTGAGCCTGTTGAACAAAGTGGGTACGACCGAAGGAAAACAAGCCCTACAATTGGCGATGAAGGGAGACGAAAAAGCCGCAGGCGTAGAATTTAAGCCAGAAACCCCCATTGATGCCAGTGAGTTCGAGCGCTTCTGTCTCGTGTTTGACGCCACCAATCTGGGAGCGGCCCATTCCGTGCATTTGTTTGTGAATGTCGTCAACGAAAAAGGCCATCGCCTGACTCGCTCGGTCGCCATTCCGGTAGGAGAGACCCGCACTTGTTTTTTTGAATTGGCGGGTCAATATGTAGGCGAAGAAACGGGATTGCGAGAAGATCCCGCCCCTTGGAATACCGCTTCTACCCACATGAAAATCAATGGCACGAAACAAGACATTGATTACAGTCGCATTGCCTCCATCAAGTTTTACCTGCAATACACCATTGCAGACAAAGCCCTGGCCTTAGACAACATCCGCTTGGTAGAAAGCCCTGAAAAAGATGCTGATTATCTGACGGGATTGGTGGACAAATTTGGCCAAAATGCCAAAGTGGATTTCCCTGGAAAGATCACCTCCGAAGAACAATTGAAACGACTGGCGGAAGAAGAATTGGCAGAATTGGTGGAGCAGCCTGTCATGCCAGACCGAGGCACCTATGGCGGCTGGAAAAGTGGTCCCCAATTGGAAGCCACGGGCTACTTTCGCACCCAAAAGATGGGGAAAAAGTGGGCCTTGGTAGATCCCGAAGGCTACCTCTTTTTCTCCACAGGCATTGCCAACGTTCGCATGGCAAATACCACCAGCTTTACCGGAATCGACTTCAAGGAGGAATCCGTTCGCTACCGAGACCCAGAGGACGTAACTCCAGAAGATTCTCGCGGGATGGTCGCCCTGTCTGAGGCCGTGACCAGTACCGCGTATGAGGCCTATCCTTGGCGGAGGAAGATGTTCACCGAATTGCCCGCTTACGATGATTCCCTCGCCAATCATTTCAGCTACCGCCGTGAGCAGCACATGGGGCCATTTGCCCACGGGGAGACCTTCAGCTTTTACCAAGCCAACCTCGAACGGCGCTATGGCGAACCCAGTCCGGGGGCGCATTTGGAGAAATGGGTGGATGTTACCTTGGATCGCTTCTTGAGCTGGGGCTTCACCTCTTTTGGGAACTGGGTAGCGGTGGAATTTTACGAAGAAGAGCGCATGCCCTACTTCGCGAATGGCTGGATCATCGGCGATTTCAAAACGGTGCGTTCCGGTTTGGATTATTGGGGACCGATGCCTGATGTGTTTGATCCAGAATTTGCGCGCCGGGTAGATGTCACCGTCAAAGTTGTGGCCGAGGAAGTGAAAAATAGCCCTTGGTGCATTGGCGTTTTCATCGACAATGAAAAAAGCTGGGGCGTGCCTGGTACCCCCAAAGGACAGTACGGCATCGTGTTGGATGCCTTGTCTATGCCTACTACCGAAAGCCCTGTCAAAGCGGAATTCCTGCGGATGTTGAAAGAAAAATATGCCACCGTAGCCGAACTCAATGCGGCCTGGGAGACGGAAATTACTTCCTGGAGCAGCCTCGAAACAGGCATCAATTACAAAGAAAAAGGCGATTACGCGGCAGGCATGGTGGCAGACTTTTCCGTCTTGCTGGAAGCCTATGCCTCCCGATACTTTGAATTGGTCCACGATGCCCTGGCACGAGAACTGCCCAACCATCTCTACATGGGCTGCCGCTTCGCGTCTTGGGGCATGGGACCCGAAGTGCGCAAAGCCGCTAAAAAGTACGTGGATGTCTTCAGCTACAATTTCTACCACGAAGGCATCGGGGAAAAATACTGGCAGTTTCTGATTGAAATGGATCGGCCCAGCATCATCGGCGAATACCACATCGGTACCCTGGAGGCTGGTTTGTTCCATCCAGGTTTGGTCCATGCCAGCAATCAGGAAGATCGCGCCAAGATGTACCTGGATTATATGAATTCTGTCATTGACAATCCCTATTTCGTGGGGGCGCATTGGTTTCAATACATCGACTCCCCGATCTCTGGTCGGGCGCACGATGGGGAAAACTACAACGTTGGTTTTGTTACCAATGCAGACGTGCCTTATGCTCCTATGGTCAAGGCTGCAAGAGAATTGAACCGCAAGCTGTATCCCAAACGGTATGGGGAGCGCTAGTGCTAAGCCCGACGAAATCCCTTGCGGTATTTGGCGGGAGAGCTCTCGTGAATGCGCTTGAATTGTTTATGAAAATGAGGCAAGGACTCGTATCCACAAGCAAAAGCGATTTCTGAAACGGGCCAGTCGGTGTCAATGAGCATCCGGCTGGCCTGGTTGATTCGGTATTCGTTGACAAAGGTAAAGAAAGAGCGGCCCATCATCTTTTGGAAAAAGCGACAGAACGCAGGCTCTGACAAATTCACCAAGTCTGCGACCTCCTTGAGGTAGATTTTCTCCTGCACCTTGGCTTCCAGGTAGTTTTGAATCAACTCCATGCGGCTCTGGTACTCATTTGGCAGATCATGGAGAAAGCGCGCCTGGGAAAGCGGTCGGGCAGAACATTCGGCCAGTTGAATCAGCACTTGCAAGAGCTGCACATACTGAATCGAAGGAACCTGCTGGGGCAAATCCAGAATCTCTGGCAGGAGAGGGGCGACTTCCTGCGGAGTAAAGACCAGCCCTCGCCCTGCTCGCTGAAGCAGATCAAACACCCCGGACAGTTCGGGGACGCGCTGAAACATATCGGGATTCCACTGAATCACGGTAGAAATAGCCTGAGCAGCAGGATTGGGATGATTTTTCCAGCAATGCGGAACTCGAGAGG
>JBCCCJ010001054.1:0-2970 GCA_039033615.1 Bacteroidota bacterium | reverse complement strand
CGCATCGCGACTGCCATTTATGCCATCCTCCCCCATGAATTTGTGAGATCTGATGTACCCTCCAAAAAAGAACAAAAAAGGGGAGGCCCAAATCAGGCCTCCCCTTCCTATCGCAGCAAGTCAATTAACAATTAGTCTTTGGAATCGGCATCTTCTTCAGAGGATTCCTCCGTTTCTTCGATTTCTTCTTCTACGTCGATGACGTTCACTTCCCACTTGCCAGTGGTGAAGCCCCGGCGGAATTTCTCCCGTTCTTCTGGGGTCATGCCTTCCATTTTTTCTCGCATTTTCTCCTTGAACCTGGCCTTCCAATGTTTATTATGATGCCCGCGATGGCACATGCCTCCGGTCAATAGGTGCCCCAGCAACATCAGGAGCAAGGCTTGGAAAAATCCGATCGTTGGGCCTCCAAATAAAGCCGGAATCAGCAGGTTCCAGACCAGCATGATCACAAATCCTTTGATCAAGCCGCCAAAGAAGAACATACCTGCCATGGCTCCCTTCTTCCGGCGATGCCGATGATGATGTTTTCGATGATGATTGGAATGATTCATATTTCTTGGGTTACAATTCTTCGTACAACGTATGCAGCCGATCTCTCAAATACTGGATGGCGTAGCGCTTTCGCGAGAGCAAAGTATTCACAGGCACCTCGGTCATGGCAGCAATTTCTTTGAAACTGTGGTTCTCCAATTCGTGCCACACAAATACCTGCCGCTGGGCTTCTGGCAGTTCATCCAGGGCTTCTTCCAGGGTCTCCATGATGACTTTTCGCAACAACAAAGACTCGGGATGATTCGCGGTGTCTGGCAATATTTCTGCCAACGACAAAGGTCCTCCTTCGGCATCTCCTCCCCTCCCCGACTCTACCGAGCTGAAACTTTCCGCCCGAGATTTTCGGTACCAATCGGTGATTCGGTTACGCGCGACCCTAAACAACCAGGCGGAGGCATTTTCAATCGGCTCCAGCGGATTGGCGAAGCGGGTATATTGGGTGAAGACGTCTTGCAAGATGTCTTCGGCATCCTCTATGTCCCGCACCCGATTTCGGATGAATCCCAGCAGGCGATCCCGTTCTTGTTCAAAGGTCTCTTGAATGGAATCGGCCATGGAATGGGGGGCTGCGGATGAAGGCGTATTGATAGAAAGACTCATACCTCTCTGCTGACGGATGAGCGCATGGAATATTTTATCTGATTCACAAATTATTCTACCAATACCGTCCAAGGTCGGTGAATGAGTCGCCAATGGCCATTGACATGGACCAGCACATCGTAGGCGCTGCCGAGCTTCCGACCAGGCTGAATAAACTTGAAGCGGTAGAATACAAATCCAGGCTTGAGGAATTCGGCTAATTCATGGTAGCCGCCGGGAAAAAACCGAGCTTCTCCTTGATAGCTGGACAATTCGGCAGAACTAGCAGCCCAAATGAGCAGTTCGGTCTGGGATTTCAACAAAGGTTGCACCACGATTCGGGTCTGGCGCTGTAGGCGGCGTTGGTAGCGATAGACTTTTTTGGCAACGGCTGGCTCAAACAACAATTCACACTCTTCCTTGGTGGGTCGCAATTCCTCGGTGAACATCGCCCGCTCTTTTCGCGAGGCAGTCAGCAAATAAGCAAGCATTTCTTCGACTCCTTCTCGACTGTCGGCAAATTCATCTGGATGGCGATCGGGTTGCGAGAATCCAAGTGTAGCTAGCACGAGTAAGAGGCCAGCGATCAGTAGTTCCTTCATACCCGAAATCTGGGACAAATGAGAGAGAATCCCAAGCCTCTTTTGCAAAAGTTCTTGTACCTTCGTTGGTATGGATTCTCAGTTACTCACCCAACAGATCAAGGCCGAAGGTGCCCGACTGGGATTTGATTTGGTGGGGATTGCGAAGGCTGAAAAGCTGGAGCAGGAGGCTCGGGAGTTGGAGCAATGGCTGGCGGAAGGGCGACATGGGCAGATGGGCTACATGGAAAACTACTTTGACAAAAGAGTAGATCCCCGCAAGTTGGTCGAGGGAGCGCAGTCGGTCATTTCGGTGATTCACAACTACTTCCCCGCTGCTGAGCATCGACAAGCAAGCGGCACGCCCAAAGTTTCTCGCTATGCTTGGGGAGCGGATTACCACAAGGTCCTCAAACAGAAGCTCTATACCCTTTTCCAACGCATTCAGGAATGGGTAGGCGCGGACCTCCAGGGGCGGGTGTTCGTGGATTCTGCTCCGGTGATGGACAAAGCTTGGGCGAAACGCAGCGGCCTTGGCTGGATTGGGAAGCATACCAACCTCATCAGTCCTCAGAGAGGGTCGTATTTTTTCATCGGAGAAATCATTCTGGATCTGCCGCTGGAATACGATGGACCGATCAAGGATTACTGTGGTACCTGTACCCGCTGCATTGACGCGTGCCCTACCGAGGCTTTACAACCCTATCAAATCGACGCCAGCAAGTGCATTTCCTACCTGACCATTGAACTCAAAGAAGAAATTCCTGCCAGCTTTTCTGACCAACTGGAAGGCTGGGCTTATGGGTGCGACATTTGTCAGGAAGTCTGTCCCTGGAATCGCTTTTCCCAACCCCACGTCGGAGGGGAATTTTCGCCGCTGAAACACCTGAATTGGTCTGTGGAAGAATGGGAAGAGCTGACCGAAGAAATGTTCCGTCCTGTCAGGCGCAAATCAGCCATGAACCGGATCAAGTGGGCCAAGCTCAAAGGGAATGTGCGACTCTGGAAATGGGGCCGTTCTTCTTCAATGGAGGACTAATTCTTTCCCCAAAATCAGAATGGCGATTCCGAGAACAAACCAGCTATATACTTTCCGAAGTTTGTTGCCAGAGAGAAAGGTAGAAACGTGATTCCCGGCGAGGATTCCCACGACCATCAGCGCCATCAAGCTCAGGAGAAACGGCCAGTTGATCAATTCTCCCATCACTGACCAGTCCTTGGAGAATCCGATGAAGGATTTGATGACCTGAACCAT
>JBCCCJ010001053.1:0-2971 GCA_039033615.1 Bacteroidota bacterium | reverse complement strand
GACGATCCTTTGTCGGAGCCGGAAGACTTTTCGCTCCCGCTTGAGGATCCACCATCGGATTGAGTGCTATCAGCCTTGGCGGCTTTTTTGTAGGAGGCCATCTGAAAAAATTGTATGGGCTTCTCAAATCCAGCCTCCCGGCACAAGTTCTCCAAGCGTTGAGAACCGATGGGATGTAAGCGAGTAGGCAATCCAGCAATGCGTTCCTGCACTTCTCCGGTAGGCACATCTGGGAGAAAGCTATCCAAAAGGGCCAAATTGTGCGCGAGCTGGGTGGGATTACCAAAAATATCTAATAGGATCAGCGGGGCACCTTTGCGGAGGCGCTGGGCGATGGATCTCAACAATTCTGCCTTGGCACCATCATCCGGGAGAAAATGCATCACTAGTAGGAGGGTTGCTCCCTCGTAAGCATCCTGTTTGGGAAGATCCCCCACATACCCTTCCTGGATATCTACATGGGGAAAATTGGTCAGTTTTCCCCTCGACTGAAGCACCATATCTGGAGAAGGATCTACTCCCTGAAGACGCCAGTTCGGTTTACTTTGGGCGAGATGCAGCAATTCTGTTCCTGTGCCAGAGCCCACAACCAAAAGCCTGGGGTTGGAGGAAGTGGGGAGATATTGTTCCATGATATGAGGCAAAGCCTGTTGAAAGGCGGCATAGCCTGGCATCCATTTGTTGATGAAGCTGTCGTAGCCATTGGCACGATTTCCTTCGAAAATAGCAGAAGACATAAAGGGGTATTGGATCAAGTGAAGGGAATATGGAGAAATATATCAATCAGAAACTTCTTCGATTTTCTTGCGCCAATGGGCTTGTCGTTCCATTGGGACTTTCTCTATCCAACGCTCGTATAGTTCTGTGAAGGTATGTTTGCCCGGTTGACTAGCCAATCCTTCCACTTCTGTCAGGAAGTTGCGGAGTCCCATTTCTCTGCTCCAGTCATACAATACCAGTGCTCCTAGATTGGCTTCTAAATAATCTTTTCCATCAGCATATAAGAGGGGAGGTTCTCCAATCGGATCACTATGTCGCTCCTTTTTGTATTGCTGCATGCTGGGCTCCCGCAACAATTCCGCGGCCTCTTTCCCGTAGGTGTTTTCAACAAAATGCAGCCCTATCGAAGCGGGCAAGGCAATGCGAATCATGTCAGCCCCTTGCACCTCAGCCAGTGGCAGATGTTGCAATACCCACTGCTGTGCTATCGCCGACGCAATGGAATAGGCCAGATAGGCGCGCTCCTTGGCCCCGGTGGTATCCGCCAACCAGCCATCTTTTTCGGAGATCGCGATCCCTTGCGGAAATACGTATTGGGATTCGTGATAGCGAGGCATTTCATACAGACGAACTGGTCCGGCAGGCATATTGGCCAGGTATGGGTCGAGGAAATTTCGAACCTGATTGATCAATTGCTGATAGCGGACGACGTGGTAGGGATGTTCTGCCCAGTGATACACGACGGCTTCTCCCTGTGCTTGTACTTCGTAAGGGCCAGTGCCCAGATAGGCTTGGAGCGGCACTGCTTCATCTAGCTGAAAGGTTGACAGTCGCCTTCCCTCCGCTTCCCACCTTCTTTCCAATCGTCCCGGCCCAATCAACTCCTGGGAAAGATCAGTACTTAAAGTCCAACGACTTCGCATCGGGAGTGCGTCAGGGCGGTATCGGTCGCGTTTCAAAGCTGCAGTATCCTCTACGGAGGGAAGGAGAGAGGTCAAACGAGGCAATTCCAAGCTGGCTCGGGCGCGGTTTGCCTCCAGTTGTTTTTCCTGGTCATATCCGATCTTGGGGAGATACGCATCTATGCTGGCAATGGAGCCTTGGAAAACCAGTTCCTTTTGGGGATTCCCTTGAGAAAATCCTACAAATTCTTTTTCCAACTCCATATTAAGTCCCGCTTCCATACCTGTTCGCAGGGCTTCTGCCAGAGGAATTTTGATCACCTCATGGTCCGAATCCAGCGAGTAATTGGCGACCACAACTCCATTCAACCTCAAAATTTTTACGGTTACTTTTTCGGGAAGACTCAAGTAAAGGGTATCCACGGACTCCGATTGTTGATTAACCAGAACCGTCTGGAGCTGATAGGTAGCCAATCGGTCTTGAGGATAAAAGTCGATGCGGCCGTCAACCTGCTGATAGACGGGCATCGGCTGGTCTGTTACGTATTCATATGTTCGCTCATATGCCGCTGCCGAAGCTTTTTCTCGGGCACTGGGAACAAAATTGTCCAAATCGTTGACCTGACGCACAATGAAGGATTGCAGAAACGCAAATCCAACCAAAGCCGCCAAAACGGTCATTTTCCCCGTCAGATTCAATTGGGTTCCGGTAAACCGCAATTTTTGCCAGAGACTTTTGGCCAAGCCTCGATCCCAAAACAGGATGCCCAATAAGATCAGCGCGATACTTAGGCTCAACCAGGTCAGGAAGTACCAAAAGCTTGCCTCCACCCAAATGCCATAGCCGTTCATTTCAGAATAGTCCTCTACTCCCGGGGCAAATCCGAATCCGAAGCGGAGTTGTTCCATCAAACCGAATTCAAAAGCGACAATCAACATCATGAAGTAGCCAATGCCCAGCACGTGAGTCAGGAAGCGTTTTCCAGTCAAACCAGCGAGAAAAAAAGCCAGGATGATGAAGAAGCAGTGATTGACCCAGCCTAGGCTGTACCCATAAAAATCATAGAGGAATAAGTCGATTTCGATCACGGAGGCACCTCCCAACAAAACCTGAGAAACGAGGCCACATAAGAGGAAAATCGTATCGAAAACAAAGGCCAGCCCGAACATGGCAAGCAAACGAGACAATTGAGTTACCCAAACCGGTACGGGCAAGGAATCAGTGATTTGCCAGATGTTGACGGTTTTGTCTTTGAAAAATAATTCTCCCGCCCAAATCATCAACAGAATCACGATAAACACACTGTAGGTTAGGCGAAAATTGGTCATGGAAGAAGTGATAGGCACCT
>JBCCCJ010001052.1:0-2975 GCA_039033615.1 Bacteroidota bacterium | reverse complement strand
CGGTAGACCTCCCGATGCGCTTCTGGGATGGTATAGGGTTCATAACTGGTGTAGGAAGCCGCCAGGGTCGTCAAACTGTCAGCATATCGGTGATACTCCTCCCAATCTTGATCGTAGATGGCTTGGTCCCGCGCTTTGAAGAGGGGAAGGTGGAGCGAATCCTGCTGCATGGCATGTTCGGCGAGCCAGCCGTTGATGCGGCCTTGGTCGATCTCTATCAGGCTGTCGTTTCGCGGCCCCCGCTGGATGATGCAAAATTGGGTACTGCTAGAAGCTCGGGCTGGATTTCCATCTCGGGCGGCATTCAGGGCACCGCGCTTGTGAAAGAGATCTGGATGAAATTCGGCCTCTACCTGATAGGGGAGGTCGCCATTGCCAAGCGTATCGTCAGGCGGGGCAGTCTTGCTATTCGGGTCGCCCGTCTGAATCAAAAACTCGTCGATCACCCGATGAAACAACAGACTGTCCAGGGTAGCATCCTCAATGAGTTGGAGGAAGTTGTCCCGGTGCTTGGGGGTTTCGTTGTAGAGTTCCAGCACGATGGTGCCATGCGTCGTGGTCAGTACGATGGTAGGGCGGGGTTCCACTTGCGAACTGGATTTCGCGGGTTGGGTGCAGGCGGCGAGGATCGCGGCCAACAATAACAAATAGGGGAATGGGTAAGTCATAGGAAACTCTGTGGTCGGTGCTCCATCCATGGAATCCAGGCTGATGGATACAGATCAAGTCGGTGGGCGTCGTGCCACTGCCGAGGGAATATCCTAAGTGAGACTCAAAAAATAACTTGGACCTTTTCACTCGTTCTTTCTTCCCATCTCTTCGTCAAAAAAAGCCTCATTTGGCCCGCCAAACTCGGTTTTTCTTCCTTGACCTGGAAAGAAATATCTACGCGAAAAGAGGAAGTTATTTTTCAAGTCTCACTAAGTTAATGGCATGGATGGGGCGAAGAACGCCATCTTCCTCCAAAGAACAAATTTGGATTCCCTGGGCACCCCGCGTGCCAATGAAAACGAAGGCTTTCTTTTCTTGGATAGGGCGAATCTTCATTCATGGCGAACCCTTGAGGAGAAGTTCAGCATCATCCTGTTTCTGATGATTCGAGCATTCTATTGGGCGGAGATTCCCCTCCTGAACTTGTACCTGGAATTTCCTTTTAAAACACATCCACACGTCCCCAAAGCCCAATCCATAATGGGCAAGCAAAAATGGATTGTAATTGTATGATATATCAAATATATTTGTATCAATCATTTGTACATCATGCAATTGCTTCACATGGATTTCATTCTCCCAAGAGACACGATTTTTTATGAGTGCGAAAAGGCAATGAAGCTCTATCGCAAGCTTGCCCAGGCTTCCATCAACAGACGGGAGGTTGACATCAGTGTGAACCAGCTCATTTTACTGATTGAAATCATAGAGCGGCCAGAATCCACTCAGGTAGAACTGTCGCAGAAAGTATTCAAAGATTTTGCTTCGGTTACCAGAATGGTCCAAATTCTCGTGAAAAACGGCTATTTGGTTCGGGTAGAAAATGAGCAAGACCGTCGAAAGAAAGACCTCATTCCCACAAAAGCAGGGCAGCAAATCGTTCAGCAACTCATTCCGGTGATTGAGGAATACAGGGCGATTGCATTGGCCGGAATCAGCTTGTCAGAAATTCAGCGCTGCATCGCTGTCTTTAGCAAGCTTTCTGCGAATTGTGAATCTGGGATAGACAAAGACCTTCAATAACTATTTACCTCATAACCTTCCATTATCATGAAATCACTGATCCTTCCCCTCCTCTTGATATGCTTGCTGCCTCTAAGCATCTTTTCCTTGACCGCCCAAACCAGTCCCCTCTCCAGTAGGTATCGGTCGGAAGTAGTAGCGCAAGTCGCTCAGTTGTTGACGGATTATTATGTCTTTCCAGACCTTGCCGAACAGGTCGCCGAACACATTCTGAAACAGGATCAAGCGGGCCATTTTGAGGCTTATAACGACTTGGCATCTTTTTCAACCCAATTGACCGCCAGCATCTATGAAATAACCAGGGACAAGCATTTGGTAGTTAGTCAGATCCCAACTAGGTACCATGCGGAGAGTGAGCCACAAGAGTTTGAGGCACGATTGGGGGAACGAGCCTATTATCGAAACACCAATGCAGGCTTCAAATCGGTTGAAAAGCTCCCCAATAACATCGGCTACCTGAATTTGAGAGGGTTTTATGGGTTAGACCTTGGAAAACCATACGCTGATCGCGCTATGGCAATGTTGGCTACTTCAGATGCGATCATCATAGACTTGAGAGAAAATCGAGGGGGGCGAGGAGATATGGTCGAATACCTGCTGGGCCATTTCTTCGAAAGCTCGATTATCGCGAGTAAGACCACCAAACGGGTCGGAGATGAATTCATCGAACAAGTCAATTGGACCCCTGAACAACCGAAAGACAAGCTCATGGTGGACGTGCCTTTGTTCGTATTGTTGGCGAGCGAGACCATTTCTGCTGCTGAAGGGTTTTCTTTCGCCCTGCAAATACATGAACGTGCAACCTTCATTGGCGAAACCACAGCCGGAGCCGCCAATCCCGGCGATTTGATTTCTCTCAATCAAGAGCTCCAATTGTTTGTTTCAGATGTTTCCGTTACCCACCCTGAAAATCAAACCAGTTGGGAAGGCATCGGCATCATCCCCGACTTGGGAGTTGACCAAGAACAAGCTCTGGAAGTTGCGATAGAAGAAGCAACTCGCGCCGCCCTACAACACCAAGAGGCGACTGAGACTGCTGCTAAAAACTCCCTCATTCAACTCCAAACCGCTATTCAAGACTTTGGTCCTACTTCTTCTCCCCAAAAAATCATCCGTGCCTACCTCGCATGCCAAGCGCAGGACATTTTCTACCCAGAGTGGGAACTCAATAATTTGGGGTATCAATATCTTGCTGACTCAAATCATACCCATTTAGGAGAGGCCATTTTGGCTGCCAACGT
>JBCCCJ010001051.1:0-2975 GCA_039033615.1 Bacteroidota bacterium | reverse complement strand
TCATCCCCATGTTCATGGCCTTGGGATACTCCCCTGAATTTGTTCAGGTGGCCTATCGGATCGGCGATTCCACCACCAATATCATTGCGCCGATGATGTCCTACTTTGCCTTGATTGTGGCCATGATGCAGCAATACGACAAAAAGGCTGGAATTGGAACGGTCGTCTCGGTGATGATCCCGTATTCCTTCGTCTTCTTACTTGGGTGGTCGGTCATGTTGATCATCTGGATTCTGCTGGATATACCCGTTGGTCCTGGTGCCGAGATGCTATTACCTGGAGGGCCTGCGGGGATGTAAGACTGGCCATGTCTTCGTATATTTGGGAGGAAGCTGAATCAATGGAGCTTGAGCGCTTGACCGTCCTCGGCGCCAAGACCTGATGGGGGAGTACTTTTCCCCAAGCTTGCAGGATTTGGACCCGAGTGCCGGGATTTGCGCCCTCAACCTTGGTTCTCTTATTTTGAACTGGGAAAAGCATTTGACTACCCACTCCCCATGTTTCAGGTAGCAAAACGGCAGCGGGGCATCCGAAAGATTTCTTGAAAGCAGCGGTACATGACGAAGGAATTTCAAATAGAGGAGCAATTGATCCAGCAGCTTGCGGAGCTGAAATACACCTATCGCGCTGACATTGTCGATAGAAAGACCCTGGAACAGAATTTCAAAGCCAAATTTGAAGCCCTCAACCGCGTACGCTTGTCGGACAATGAATTTTTGCGCCTACGAGAAGAAATCATTGAACCAGATGTATTCCAAGCGTCCAAGAAACTGAGAGAACAACAGTTTTTTCAGCGCGAAGACGGTACGCCCTTGCATTACACCTTGGTCAACAACAAGGACTGGTGCAAAAATGACTTTGAGGTCATCAGTCAGCTAAGGATCAATACCGAGAATAGCAACCAACGCTATGATGTCATCCTGCTGATCAATGGTCTGCCCTTGGTGCAAATCGAACTGAAACGCCTGGACATTTCGCCAAGAAAGGCCATGCAGCAGATCGTGGACTACAAAAACGAGCCTGGCAATGGCTACGGCAATACGCTCATGTGCTATATGCAGTTGTTCATTGTGAGCAACCGATCCAACACCATCTATTTCGCCAACAACAAAAAGCAGCATTTCCAATTCAATGCTGACGAGCAGTTTTTGCCCATCTACCATTTGGCTGATGAACAAAACAATAAGGTCAAGCATTTGGAAGATTTCTCAGCGCGCTTCCTGAAGAAGTGCTCCCTGGGCGAAATGATCAGCAAATACATGGTGCTGGTAGAGACAGAGCAGAAAATGCTCGTGATGCGTCCTTATCAAATCTATGCGGTCAAAGCCATCAATGACTGTGTCCAACAAAACCGGGGAAATGGCTTCATCTGGCATACCACGGGGAGCGGCAAAACCTTGACCTCTTTCAAGGCGTCTACCTTGCTCAAACATAACCGGGAGATTGAGAAATGTCTCTTTGTAGTGGATCGCAAAGACCTGGACCGCCAAACCCGGGAGGAATTCAACAAATTTCAGGAAGGCAGTGTAGAAGAAAATACCAACACCGAAACCTTGGTGAGACGCTTGCTCTCCACGGATTATGCCGACAAGGTGATCGTAACCACCATTCAGAAGTTGGGCCTGGCCTTGGATGGCAGCCATCAAAAAAACTACAAAAAACGCTTAGCGCCCCTAAGTGACAAGCGCATGGTTTTCATCTTTGATGAGTGCCACCGTTCACAGTTTGGAGAGAACCACCAAGCCATCAAGGAATTTTTTCCCAATGCCCAGCTCTTTGGCTTTACCGGAACTCCGATTTTTGAGCAAAACTCCACCCAAAAAATCCGAGAAGGCGAGTACGAAACCTACAAAACCACGGAGAGCATCTTCGAAAAGCAGTTGCACGCCTACACGATCACCCATGCGATCGACGACCGCAACGTGCTCAAGTTTCACATCGACTACTACAAAGGCAAAGGAACGACCTCAGCCAAACCCGGCGAAGCCATCGCCCAACAGGCCGTAGCAGAAGCCATTCTTGCCAAGCACGACCAAGCGACCAACCAACGAAAATTCAATGCGGTACTGGCAACAGCTTCCATTACGGATGCCATTGCCTACTTTCGTCTATTCAAACAGCTGCAGACAGTCCGAGCAGCAGAGAATCCACAGTACCGACCCTTGAGTATCGCCTGTGTTTTCTCCCCTCCATCTCACCTGATTGGCAAAAAAGGAGATCAACAAAGCCAAAAGAATGCATCTGACATAAAGCAATTGCAAGATGATCTTCCTCAGGAGAGCGCGGAATATACGATTCAGCCTGACGAAGATTCAGGAAAGAAGAAAGCCGAAATAAAAAGGAAGAAAGAAGCACTGGAGGCAATCATCGCGGACTACAATGCCCAATTTGGCACCAACCACACCATCAACCATTTCGACTTGTACTATCAAGATGTGCAGAGTCGCATCAAAAATCAGAAGTACAGCAACAAAGACTATCCGCACAAGAACAAGATCGACCTCACCATTGTGGTGGATATGCTGCTCACGGGCTTTGACAGCAAGTACCTGAACACCTTATACGTTGACAAAAACCTGAAATACCACGGCTTGATTCAGGCATTTTCCCGTACCAATCGGGTGCTGAACGATACCAAGCCCTACGGCAACATCTTGGATTTCCGTTCTCAACAGGACGCAGTGAATCAGGCTATCGCCTTGTTTTCTGGCGAAGAAGGCGGCAAGGCCAAAGAAATCTGGATGGTAGATCCCGCTCCGGTGGTCATGGACAAATACCAGGAAGCGGTGGAAAAGCTTGGCGTATTCATGCAGGAGCACAATGTCGCCAATGAACCCCAAGCGGTGTACAACCTGCGGGGTGATGCGGCCCGCATTGCCTTTGTGAAAAACTTCAAGGAAGTCCAGCGACTCAAGACCCAACTCGACCAATACACCGATTTGGATGAGGCGCAGCAAGCGCAGATCGAGAAGATC
>JBCCCJ010001050.1:0-2978 GCA_039033615.1 Bacteroidota bacterium | reverse complement strand
CGGACAGTTATGTGGATGAAAAATTACGTGAACAGCTCTCTGACGTGGTATATCAATGTCAACTTCAGAATAGTCCGCATCAGGTGAATCTGGTCTTCTTGCTAGAACACAAGAGCTTTGTCCCCCCTTGTCCTCATGTACAATTGCTCCGCTACATGCTCAATTTGTGGCAGAAGCAAATTCAGGAAGGCAAAAAACTCCAGCCCATTATTCCGATGGTGGTATATCACGGTCGCTCGAATTGGGAGATCAAAGCATTTGGTGATTATTTTTCTTTGCAAGGGGAAGCTTGGTTGCGTCAGTTTCTCCCCGCTTTTTCCTATCACCTGACCAATCTGCATCGAGAAAGCCCGGAGCAAATCGAGCAACAATTCGATGCACTTGTGTTAAGAAAGGCGTTCCTGTTGATGAAGTGGATTTTTGAAAAAGGACTTCCAGCACGGGCAGATGAGATTTTCAACGAATTATTGGCCGTTCCTGCCGATCAACCAGAGTCTAAATATTTTCGTATTTTCATTACCTATCTTACCAATTCTCCCAACCCGGAAAAGAATCAGACCATGGCCAAACTGAAATCACTTGCTGAAGAATGGGATGTTCCCCCCGGTTCCATCGCATACGAGTGGTACCAAGAAATCGAACAAAAGGGCATTGAGAAAGGGATTGAGCAAGGGATTGAGCAAGGGATTGAGCAAGGCATGGAAAAAAGAACCAACCTGAGCATTCGCAACATGCTACAGAAAGGAGTTTCCCCTGAAAAAATTGCCTTCTTGCTGGATGTATCGCTCGAACAAGTCCAACAAATTGCTCAGCAATTGGATCAGGAGTAAGTCTGTATCTGCTTCATTTGCGATAGCGAACCAATTCCCTGACCGCTCGCTCTAATTGTATATCACCAGATGCCGGGGTTTCCAACGATCGCTCAACAGAAATGTCTGGTGCCACCCCTATTCCTTCCAGTCGCATGCCATCGACAGCTACGTCTCGTACAGCTAGGTAGAGTATGGCTCCGTTCGACAGCAAAAACAGCCGACCTGCCATGACTGCGCCCGCGCTTTGTTCGCCGATGACTGGACCCAAGCCCAGCTTTTTGAAACCATAGGTAAACAGCTCCTTGCCACTGGTGCTGCGTGCATTTACGAGGAGAGCAACGGGCTTCTTCCACACTCCGCTGTAACTTCCGACGGCACCATCACGGCCTTGATAAGTTGTGGTCGCGATGGGAGGGCGAAAGAGGTTGAGGTAATTCAAGTCAGCTCCTCCCCAGCCATCCCGGAGGTCCAGCACCAAGGCGTCGCATTGACTGAGGCGTCCCCAAAGCAGTTCTTCCCGCAGCAATGCCTGATATTGAGGGCCTGCGTAGCTCCATAGGTGGAGGTAGCCAATTCTCTGGCTGTCTTGCTCGATGATCCGAACACTGGCGCGAGCCGCTTCCTCAAACATGGTCCGGCCATCCAATTCACCCACTTCGACTTCGAATGCTACTTCCTTGCCCGCTCGTTCGATCAGCAGTTGTACTTTCTGCCCTGCTTTCCCCACAAAAGAAACATTGGGACGAAATCGCTCCCCATCTACTGCCAATATCAGATCCCCAAACCGCAGCCCAGCCTCTGCTGCGGGAAACCCATCGAAGACAGATACGACTGCCATAGCCCCATCCACCATTCGGGTATCTATGCCGATGCCTGCATAGACAAAAAGGTCTTTCCTTTCCGGCTCATACAAGGCCTGAAAGACGCCTAAAAGTTGAAAGCGTTTGGGGTCGGTCGCCGAAAAATAACGGGTATGCGAGGTGCGGAGGGTTTCCAGGAGATCGTTGAGTCGAATCGCCAAGTCTTCTGGCTGAGTAATACTTTCGGCCTCAGATAAAAGGTGATGTGCTGCTGCCTTCCATTGAGGACTCGCCACCCATGCGGAATCGTAAAAATGCTGCTCCACCAAGGTTATGACTTCTTGGACCTGGCTAGCGGAGGGATGGCTGGATTGAGCGCGTACGTGCAATACGCACATCCATAAGAGCAAGGCAAAAAGGAAAATCGACTTCATGGGCGGGGATCAGTTTCACTCTCTGTGTTAGCTACCAAATGGTAAGTCCGCCTTCCTCTGCGAAAAACCGCCTACCGACTATCCGATATTTTCCGTGCGGACAGAGCCCTAATTTCGAATCCTCTTGATCAGAAAAATCAAGCCGATGATTGCTCCTATCGCCATCAATGCATTGGCAATCCACCTTCCGAGTACTTCCCCTGACCTGGATAGAGAGGCTTGATGGCAAGGGCTAGCTTGCGTTTGAGACCGTGATTCTCGCTGATTGATCCGAGCGGAGTCAAAGAATGTACGTTTTGCGGTTTCGGAAAACGCAAGCATTTTTTGATAAGAGAGTACGTACAGCACATCCTCAATCAAAAAGAACAAGACTTCCCCCACCTTTCCGGTTTCGCTTCCAAATACGACTTGATAACCAATCATTCCTTCAATTTCTACCTGCTCTGAAGAAAGGAGTGCAAAGCCCTCTTTTTCGATCTGCTTGACTTGCCCATTCCTAACTCCCCGGTAATACTCCAACAACTCGCTTTGGCCACATGGTCCCTCTCCATAAGCAGGGACTTGCTTGGCATCCATTCTTCGGACTACGAAAGATCCATCTTCATTGATGCTATAGGACTCGGTGAGTGCCAGGCCCTTATTAGTCAGTTCCATCCTCTCGTGGTCTGCAGGAAAGGAAACCGAAAGAATGGAATCAATCGAGACTCTCCCCCACATAGGGTGAATATGGAGCAATAGGAGAATCCAAATGAACCATCTGTTCTTCATTAATTGATCTTTCGGAAGGGGAAGTAAGATAAGCAGAATTGGACAGGATAGTAAGAGGCGCTGAAAACAGCTGTCAGCAAGAAGGCTGATTGATTTCTGGCCCGATTACGGAAAAATTCCTAACAAAATTTGGAGAAAGGGAAAAAATGGACTAAGATTGGCTG
>JBCCCJ010001049.1:0-2978 GCA_039033615.1 Bacteroidota bacterium | reverse complement strand
CGAGTCCTACAAGTGCTTGGAATGGCAGAAGAATTAGAAAAACTGGCTGTTGATGATCCCCTTGGAAGAAAACTACAAGACATTGAATTGATGAAGAGAAAGGCAACATCCTCATGAAGGAGGTACAAGTCGTTGCTGATTGGGCAGAACTACCGACTCTTCAGGTTATGGGGATGCTGAGAATCGAGCAAATCAGAGGGAAGGAAGTATGTTCTTTTGCATATGATCAGACTTGGCTAATCAATTCCCAGGCTCAGGTACTTGATCCCGACTTACAGCTATATCGTGGCCCGCAATATGCTCCAGAATCAAAAGATCATTTTGGGCTTTTCTTAGATTCTTCTCCTGATCGCTGGGGCAGGATGTTGATGGATAGAAGAGAAGCTCTGTTAGCAAAACAGGAAGCGAGGCCTATTTCCTCTTTGTTGCCATCTGATTATTTGCTAGGGATTCAGGACGAAAGCCGAATGGGAGCTTTGCGGTTTCGCCAAAATGGAGAAGCCCCTTTTCTTGCCAATGAACCAAATATGACGGCTCCTCCATTCACTAAAATTAGAGAACTGGAACAAGCTAGCCTACGGATTGAAGACGATGATTTTTTTGAAGACCAGCAGGCCATGCAATGGCTACGCTTGTTGATTGCGCCAGGTTCCTCATTAGGTGGTGCTCGCCCCAAGGCCAACGTTCGAGATGCTGCTGGTCGACTATGGATCGCAAAGTTCCCCAGCAAAAACGATGACTGGGATAGCGGAGCATGGGAATATGTGGCACATCAACTTGCTGAGGCGGCAGGGATTGCCGTAGCACCTGCGGAGACTCAAATATTCTCGCAGCAGCAGCATACCTTTCTCGTTCAACGCTTTGATCGGAATGCTGATGACAGGCGAATCCATTTTGCCTCGGCTATGACATTACTTGGCCATAAAGATGGCTACAATCATCAGTCGGGGGGGAGCTATTTAGAATTGGTAGAATTGCTGGAATCCATTGGAGCGACCCCTCATGAGGATATTCGGGAGCTGTGGAAACGAATCGTTTTTTCAGTTCTGGTATCGAATACTGATGATCACCTACGAAACCATGGGTTTTTATTGACGTCCTCGGGATGGCGTTTGTCCCCAGCTTATGACCTCAACCCAAATCCAAAAGGGGCTGGGCTGAGTCTCAATATTTCCGAAATGGACAATCGCCAAAACTTGGAGCTGTGTTTGGAAGTATCTCCTTTCTTCCGTTGGAAAGAGAAAGAGGCGATCCGTTGGATCAAAGAAGCTCAACAACTCGTAGGTAGCTGGGAGGAAAGAGCAAAGGCTCTCACCATTCCTGCTATTGAAAGGCGCTTGATGGAACCTGCTTTTCGGCTTTCCAGGTAAAGAGAAATTTCTTCCCTTCCCTACCCAATCTCCCCCATAATCTTCTCCGCCAATTCATTGGCAGCTTCCTGGGTAGGAGCTTCGGTATAGACCCGAATGATGGGCTCGGTATTGGATTTGCGAAGGTGGACCCAACGATCTGCGAAATCAACTTTGACCCCGTCGATGTCGTTGACCTGCTCATGGGCGTAGCGCTCTTTGAAGGCCGCGAGCATACCATCAATGTCCATCCCGGCTTCCAGTTGAATTTTGCGCTTGGCCATGAAGTAGTCGGGATATTCCCCACGGAGTTCGGCTACCGTTTTGCCGCTTTTCACTAAATGAGACAGGAATAGTGCAATCCCTACCAGGGCATCCCGTCCGTAGTGAAGTTCAGGGTAAATGATTCCCCCATTTCCTTCCCCACCGATGAGGGCGTCGGTTCGCTTCATGATTTCCACCACGTTCACTTCTCCAACGGCAGAAGCATAGTAGCGACAACCGTGCTTTTCTGCGACATCTCTCAAAGCCCGGCTAGAAGACAAATTAGAAACCACTGAACTTTTGGTGTGGCTGAGGACGTAATCAGCCACGGCCACCAGGGTATATTCTTCCCCAAACAGATTCCCTTCATTGTCCACGAACACCAGCCGATCTACATCTGGATCCACACAAATGCCGATGTCGGCCCCATTCTGCTTGATGTAATCACAGATTTCAGTGAGGTTTTCCGCTAATGGCTCGGGATTATGGCTGAACCACCCATTGGGTTGACAATTGAGTTTGACGATGTTTTTGACCCCCATAGCTTCCAGCAGTTGCGGCACGTAAATGCCTCCGCTGCTGTTGACGCCATCTACCACCACTGTTAGGTTGGCTTTCTCAATGGCATACTTATCGACCAGTTTCAGACCGCGGATTTTCTCAATATGTACGTCCCCATAATCCGTCACCGAACGAATACTTCCCAATTTGGCGACGTCAGCAAATTGGTAGTATCCCTGCTCCAGGATTTCCAGAATTTCCATGCCGTCCTTCTTGGTAACGAACTCTCCCCGATAGTTCAGGAGTTTGAGCGCGTTCCAGTCCACGGGATTGTGGGAGGCGGTGAGAATGATCCCTCCAGCAGCTTCCATTTCTGGCACCGCTACTTCCACCGTAGGCGTGGTAGAAAGGCCCAGATCAATGATCTCAAAGCCCAATCCCATCAGCGCACCACTCACCAGACTCTGGACCATGGGACCAGAAGGACGAGCGTCGCGCCCGATGACGACTTTGCGAGAGGTAGATTTTAGGGTAAGCCAAGTGCCAAAAGCAGAGGCGAATTTGACGATGTCGATGGGAGTGAGATTTTCACCTACGTTACCGCCTATGGTTCCCCGAGTACCGGAGATGGAGGAAATGAGAGTCATTTGCCGGATAATAATTGTGCGTCAAAGATAGAAAAAAAGGAACTTGCCCCGAACCCGTTTTGCCAATTTCCTAAACAAGTGAGACTTGAAAAATAACTTCCTCTTTTCGCGTAGATATTTCTTTCCAGATCAAGGAAGAAAAACCGAGTTTGGCGGGCCAAATGAGGCTTTTTTTGACGAAGAGATGGGAAGAAAGAACGAGTGAAAAGGTCCAAGT
>JBCCCJ010001048.1:0-2979 GCA_039033615.1 Bacteroidota bacterium | reverse complement strand
GTGGTAGATGTCATACAGCAATTTGAAATGATCTGAGCCCACTTTTTCTACCAATTGAACGCCCCAGGGAGTGGTGTCGCATTGGTAATCAGGATGGTTGACCTTGCTGTTGAGAAGTTCCATGACGATTTGAACATTGTATTTTTGAGCCAGTTTGACAACTGGTTCGAGGCCTACCGCGCAATTCTCCAGGCCTGCTTCGTCGTTGAGGCCATTGCGATTGCCAGAAAAACAAATGATTCGCTTCAAGCCTTTGGCTGCTGCCTGAGGGATGAGCGCTTCATAATCTTGGAACAATTGCGCGTGGTATTGAGGATCATTGAAGCCTTTGGGAATGCCGAGACTGCTACCGAAAGACATGGATACCTCCAGCCCTCTGTCGATGGCTATGTCCCATTCGTCTGGATTGAGCAAGTCAATGGCTTTGAGGCCCATGTCTTTGGAGGCATCGCAGAGCTCCTCCAGAGGAATATCATTGTAGCACCAGCGGCAGGCGGAGTGATTGACGTTTCCTTTCAAATCTTTGAGGGTTGGGGCAGTCTGGTCTTTTCCAGAAGCCTGGCTTTCAGTAGGGTTACAAGCAGACAAGGTGCTGCCAACTGTGATCGCAGCGGCACCTAAGGTCAGTTGTTTCAGTGCGTCTTTGCGAGAAATGGAATGTTTCATAGATAGCGTAGTTAGATCGGGATTAGGGATGGGCCGCTAGCTTGATTGGGCTAGTTTTGGCAAGCTGGGATAAGAAGATACGACATTGTTCGTACATGGCATCTATGGCAGAATTGGGAAGGGTCTGGGCCATGAATACGACCGTGAGTTCATTGCTGGGATCGGAAGTAAAGGTGGTTTTAAAAATCCCACCCCATCCCAACGGTCCGGGCAGATCTGGATGTTTGGCCAGGGAATCAGCCGCACGAACGGAAACACCTAAGCCATAAACCGGGTCTCCAAGAATTTGGTCCGTTCCCATCAAGGCCACCGTTTCTTTTTTCAGAATGCTCACTTGCTGAAACGTGCCCATTTGGGTGAGCATGGTCGCAAATCGAGCGTAATCCTCTCCCGTGCCACACAAGCCACTTCCTCCGGAAAAGTAGGTCTGGGCTCCTGAATAAGGAAACGAACTCATGGCGCGGCCCATGACCGTATCCAACTGATCCATCGGAATGAATTGGTTGGCCTCTACCATGCTGATGATTGGCACCAGGCGATCTGTTTTGTTTTGGGGAAGGTAAAAATAGGTATCATCCATTCCGAGCGGCTCGAAGATGTGTTCGGAGAAGTATTCGTCCAAGGCTTGTCCACTCACCACCTCTACCACATGGCCTAGCACATCTAGGCTTAACCCATAGGTATAGGCCTCGCCAGGCTGATGGAGCAAGGGAATTTTGCCGATCAGGGGAATCTGATCTTCGAGGGTTACCGAATCCAAACTCATGCCATCCAGGATGCCCGCTGGATAAGCCAAGGCCCCATACGCTTGCTGAATAAAGGGATAGCCGATACCAGAACTGTGGGTGAGTAAGTCGCGAATGCTGACTTCCCGCTTGGCAGGTTCTGCGATGTAGGAGGAGTCTTCTGGATGAAATTCCGTCATCACTTGGGGGGCGGCAAAGGTCGGGAGGTAGGTCGAGACGGGATCATCTAGCTGTAGCAAGCCCGCTTCCATCAGTTGGAGAATCGCCACCGCAGTGATCGGTTTGCTCATGGAGGCCAAGCGGTAGATGGCGTCCTCCCGCAAAGGCACTTGATCTACGGGATTTTCCCAGCCAGCTTGGCTATGGTGCACAAGAGACTCCCCTTTGAACAACCACATCTGCACGCCGGGGACCAAGCCTTCTTTCACAAAGGCTTGCATGGTGCTATCAGCGTTTCGGACCGCAGCCTCGTTCAGGTTCGCTTCCGCCAAGCTTTGTGTTCCAAAGGGGGCAGAGGCAACTGGTTTTGGGACCGTAGTTTCGGTCTCTTGACAACCCATCAATAGGATCGTTGCCAGAGAGCTGAACAAAAAGAGTCGAATGGAAAGGAAGGGGAAGCGTGACATAGGTAGCATGATTTCTGCTTGATTCTACAAAAAAATCTTGGATTAGGCACTTTTTGCCCGCTTATTTGTAGCTTTCGACAAACGTTTTTTCTATGAAATACCGGACCATCTACGTTGCCGCGACGAGTCAACATGTAGGGAAAACCACTTCTACCCTCGGTCTCATTCATACTTTGAAAGAAAGGGGACTCAACGTAGGGTATTGCAAGCCCGTTGGTCAGCAATTCATTGACGTGGGAGCAAGTCGCGCAGACAAGGATGCGATGTTGTTTGCTTCTTCTATGGAGTTTGATTTGGTGCCAGAACTCCATAGTCCGGTCATCTTAGGAAGCGGGGCGACCACTGCTTTTTTGGACAACCCCCAACAATATCCTTATGCGAATCGGATTCTGAAATCCTCGAAGATTCTACAGACCAATCACGACATCGTGGTGTATGAGGGTACGGGCCATCCTGGGGTAGGCAGTGTAGTAGGACTCTCCAATGATAAGGTTGCTGAAATCTTAGGTGCGGGCTTGATTTTGGTGGTGGAGGCGGGCATTGGCAATACCATCGACCGACTGTACCTCAATTTGTCTGTATTTGAGCGAAAAAAAATCCCCATTCTTGGCGTAATCGTTAACAAAGCCTTTCCTGCGAAGATTGATAAGATTCGCCATTATGTAGGGATGGTCTTGAAAGAAAAAGGGATTCCTCTGTTGGGGATTCTCCCGTACGAACCAGAATTGGGCTTGCCAGTCATGCATACCATCGCTCAGGCCCTGAACGCCAAAGTAGAGCGAGGAGAACATCATCTCAACAATCGAGTCAACCACATCATCGCTGGCTCCCTGATTGACTTACAAGAGCTAAGGAACTTTGAAAATCAGCTATTGGTAGTGAGCATCAATCGCTTGAGTGAGGCCATCCGAAAATTGAAGCAGCTTTCTCGCCTCATGAAT
>JBCCCJ010001047.1:0-2979 GCA_039033615.1 Bacteroidota bacterium | reverse complement strand
GGATAATCCGTTTCAATAGGCCGGACCCGCTTCACGGTTTTGGAACGAGTATTTCCCGTCCAGAGAATGACCTTGGTCCCGATCAACAAGCTATCACGCTGATAGGCCACCCGAAAAGCTCCGGTTCGGTATTTGTCCTCGATTCCTCCCATCAGGACATCATTTTCCATGACGAGCTGAAGGCCCTGGATGTGAGCAGCTAGGCTCCCGGAGAATTGGGTGGTGTTTCGCTGATCGAGATACCACAAAAAGCCATAGGCGAGGGCGTAGGGTCGCTGAGTCTGATTGCTGATGACATGCAGAAAAGCTTGGTGCCAGCGTTCGCTTCCCGGCCCAAAGCCGATCAGGCCCCCAACTCCCAATTGGCATTCCCATCCTGGCATGCTTGGCCTAGGCCCCAGTTCCCGGAATTGATAATACCCACCAGTCTGCAGATTTACCTGCACAAAATCCCGGCGATAGTACCCCTGAATATTGAGTCCCATTCGATTGACATGGGTGCCAAACGTCACAGAAAGGCCACCGGAGAAGCCCAGAAATTCTGGCAATTCTCCCTGAGCAACAACTCCCCAAAAAGGCATCCACGTCAGCAGAGCAACTAAACCAAACCGCTTGCGCATGGACGAAAGTGGAGATTTCTCCTTGAATTTCCGAATCCAACAAAATATTCCGTAACTCGCATTGCCAATGCTTGTCAGGCGATTATGCTGTTCACCTCCTTTACATATGCAGGATTTTTGGCCCTGGCTTTTGGGCTGTACTGGCTTCTCGCCCGAAAAGGCAGAATCTGGCAAAACGCTTTATTGTTGCTGGCGAGCTATGGATTTTATGCGGTCTGGGATTGGCGATTCTTAGGCTTAATCCTCCTGAGTTCCGCGACGGATTATTTCGCAGGGCTACGCATCTCGGCATCAAATTCTCCATCAAGTAGGAAGAAATGGCTCTGGCTCAGCTTGACTGTCAACCTTGGCATTCTGGGCTTGTTCAAATATTTCGACTTTTTCCTCGGGTCTTTCCAAAGCTTAATGGAAACCCTTGGCGTGCAAGCCAATCTCCCTACCCTAGCCTTCATCCTGCCAGTAGGCATCAGTTTTTATACCTTCCAGACCTTGAGCTATACCCTGGACGTGTATCGAGGGAAGCTGGATGCCTGCAAAGACCCCTTGCGATTTTTCACCTTCGTGGCTTTTTTTCCTCAGTTGGTCGCCGGCCCAATTGAGCGAGCCTCCAGTCTTTTGCCGCAATTGGCACAAGTCAAAGCATTTGACGCCAAACAAGCGGGGGATGGTCTTCGGTTGATTCTGTGGGGATTGTTCCAAAAAATCGTCTTGGCAGACCAATTGGCTCGCTGGGTCAATCCAATCTATGCTTCACCAGAGCAGGTTTCCGGGCCTTGGCTCCTTTTGGCGACCGGGGCATTTGCCTTACAGATCTATGGGGACTTCGCAGGCTATTCCAACATTGCCATCGGCAGTGCCAAGTTGTTGGGCATCAATTTGATGACCAACTTCCAACAACCCTATTTCGCGACTAGCATACGGGGATTCTGGTCCCGCTGGCACATTTCCCTTTCGACTTGGTTTCGGGATTACGTGTACATTCCCCTGGGCGGGAATCAGGTGTCGCACCGCCGTTGGCAGGGGAACATCCTGCTTACTTTTTTGGTATCAGGACTCTGGCACGGGGCCAATTGGACCTTTGTGATCTGGGGGGGCATTCATGGCCTCGCCTATCTGGTCGAAGCAGCTTCCAAATCCTGGAATCAAATCATCCCGAAAGGCATCTCCTGGATAGCGACCCTTTTCGTTGTGGTCCTCGCCTGGCTGTTTTTCAGAGCCGAGAATCTGGGGCACGCCTGGGAGATCATCGCTGGCTTTGGCAAAGGGTGGAATCAGGGGCTTCGTTTGCCAGCCGGAATCGAATTTCCCACTATTCGGGAAGGCTGGCTATTGTTGAGTTCTTTGGGCTTGTTTTGGCTGCTTAGTGCCTTGCGAAATCAAGCCATCTACCAACAATGGCTTACTGGTCCATCCGGGTACCGCTGGGCCAGCTATTGGGCGTTGATCGCCTGGATTGCCATCTTTGGTGCCTACGAGGGACCTGAACCGTTTATCTATTTTCAATTCTGATGCGCTTGTTTCTACGCCGCATACTGCTTTTTGCTTTCCCCCTCCTGCTGGTGTGGGGCTTGCTGTGGTGGATGCCCTATGATCAGGAAGCAGGCTTTCGATATTTGCGGGAACACTGCCACAACGGGGCCTGGCTACAACATCGACTTTTTCAAGACGACCGCCCCATGGATGTGGTTTGCCTGGGTTCTTCCCGCATGATGTGCGCACTGAGTGATTCTTTGTTGAGCGATCTGCTTTCGGATAAGGGGAAAAGAACAGAGGTGATCAATTTGGGCTATTGCCGCTATGGCAGAAGCCTGCACCGAAGCCTCGGCGAATTGGCGATGGATCGTTTTGATCCGAAAGTGTTCCTGGTCGAAGTCCGCCAAACCGAGGATGGATACAGCCATCCAGATTTCCCCTATCTAGCAAGGAGTTCAGCACTTTGGGCGAATGATCCCTTTCGGAATCGCCGATATTTGGAGCAGATTGAGCAAGGCGCAGAAAGTCGGTTTCTCGCCCTTCGCAATCAGTTGCTTGACTTGAAACCTTCCGAGACCTTTTCAAAAGCAGAATCGCGGCCCCATTGGTTTAACCTAGATGGGCCATTGCTGCACATTCGCGAAGACCACAAAGGACCAGACCGAGAATTGACCCCAATTGCTAGCACCCCTCCCCTCTCCTATCCTCACCATCAGTTACAGGCGTTCGCCACAAAAGTCCTTAATCAAGGAGGTAAGGTGATCTTCCTCTTCTTACCTGACTATCAATCCCCAGCAGGTCAAGAGCCCATCGACCTGAGTTTCTATCAATCTTTAGGTGAGGTCTTGCTCCCTCCTGATTCAATCACCCAACCGGAAGCTCACTG
>JBCCCJ010001046.1:0-2983 GCA_039033615.1 Bacteroidota bacterium | reverse complement strand
CATTGCCAGCCTCGAGCGTCAGATTGTTGATCACAAAGTCAACAGGACGGACTAGGTCGTGGGTGCCTCCCCGGTTGCAGCCCACTCTGTGCCTCGAACGAGGGTCGTGAGAAAGCCGACACACTCCATCGAATAATCCGCATGGCCCATTGGCGTGTGAAAGATCCGCCCTTGCCCAAATTGTAGCACCATCATCATGGGTTCGTGCCGTCCCGTTCCTTTTTTTGCTTCAGCGGAATAGGCCGTCGCCAAGACCTCCATGTTTTCGGCTGGTCCCCGGAGGCGATCATAGAGCTCATCTTTGGTATGGAGCCATTGGGAAGGCATCCCTTTGGTGATTGGGTGATCCGCATTTCGGAGGGTGATCAAATACTCATGTTGAGGCCCGTGTGAACCTGCTTTTCCTGCGCTAGTATCCCGAACCATGCGACCTTCATCGTTGAAATAGACGTATGGACCGTCCTTTTCGGTCCGGTCTCCCCAGCCACCCAGACCAATCATCCGGTTGTAGGCGGGCCATTTGGGGAAAGAATTGTCGGCAGCATGTACCACGACCAACCCACCTCCGCCTTGGATGTAAGACTCCATCGCTTGCCGGGTAACGATTGGCCAGGGAGCGGCATTCCACCCAAAATTGGAAATCACCACATCGTACTGCGAAAAGTCTGGAGAAAAATTCGGATCGGCCTTGGGTTTTTCCAAGGCTTCAGTAACTCCTCCTTGGGGCAGCGGAAAATCTGCCAAATAGGCTTCTCCCTTCCAGGTATATTGCGTCCGCTTTACGTCCACACTCCATTTGCCCGTTTCCATCAAATATTGCCGCATCATCCTGGTGGTTTTGGGCCACATATCGTGGTTGTTCTGGCCATCCACGATGAGCGCTTTGAGTAGAGAATCTGAAGCAGGGCTGGATTGCTGGGACTCCGTTGAGGTGCAAGCCAACAACCAGAAAGGAAGGAATAGGAGGAGCAGATGTTTCACGATACTAGGGTAGGGGTGAGGGAAAAAAGAGGCGTTTTCCCTAAACTCGGAATCAATTGTGAGTTTCACAAGTGTCGGCTGATTGTGGAACAGCTTTGCCCTTGGATTGGCCTGATGATGGACCTCCCGTCTGTCAAAAAGGGCGTGGCTGATCGTTTAGGGGGGCTTATTTTTTCCTGAGTGTAGGAAAATAAAAAGAGTGAATTATCCACCATTCAGATAAACAGTTGGCCGTACTGAAAATTTTGTATTTCATTTGGTTTTTCATGTGGTATCGTGTATTTTGTTTTCAATCACTAGTTAATTTTTCCCTATATCTCCATTCATCATCACAGAAGTAATTCTTCTGATTGGTATGCGGTGGTTTGTAACTTTTCCCCCAATCTTTCTTCTGTTTCACAACCCTTAATCCAACCCTAGCTACCCCCTCTCGCAAAAGAATCCCCCCTATTTATGCCACCTGTTCTTATTAGGACAGGGTCCAGACCAGATAACGGCTAGCTATATATGGCCGCTTCCTGTGTCTTGAGATGGCCCATGATGAATACATATCCGGTTGATCCTGGATATGATGAAGATTTTTTTGTCGGATTTTTGGCTATTGGTGTTAATGTCTGGTTTCTGTTATGCTGTTACCTGCATTACAACTGTTGCTCAACCAACTCAATGCTGCGATTCCCCAGATTGATGGAGTGGAACCCGTGGTGATGGGCAATATTGCTATGTTAGATGGGCAAGATGGGGGAGGAGCGAATGAAAATTTGAGCCGGATGGTGATGAGTCTGGTCAACCTGGAGGAAGAGTCCACCCTGAAAAATGGAACGCACCATCGAATGGAACAAGGACGGCTGGTTCATCGCAACCGCCCGGTTTTTTTGAATGCCTATTTATTATTTAGCTCAAATTTCCCTGATTACCCCACTTCGATTCGCTTGTTGGGGGAAGTCGTGGAGTTTTTCCAATCAAAGAAAGTCTTCACTTTTCACAATACCCAGCACCATTCAGGTTTGCCAACAGATGATCCAGAGGTCCGGGCGATTCGATTGATCCTGGAACTGTTTACCCTCACCTTTGAGCAAATCAATCACCTGTGGGGTTCTCTAGGCGGCAAGCAAGTGCCATTTGCCATGTATAAGGTACGGCTGGTCGAAATGGATGCCAAGCGAACGACGGCAGAAGGGAGTCCAATCACCGAAATATATCTCAACGAATAATTGCCATGAAACTGCTCTTTCGTCCGCTTGCTCATATTCACCTCTGGCATGACTTCTTCCTGGGTCAGCCAACTGAGGGAATTGCAGCGTTGCCGGAAGGGTATGACGTAGGAGCCTTCTTGACGATTGAGCCGGATGCTCGCTCCCGACGCATCTTGGCGAATCATCGCCTACGTTGGTTAACAACTCCCAGTGGAGGCACCCTCTTTGCTGAAGCAGTCGAACAAGCGGGAGAGAGCTTGACCAAGATTCCCTTACCCGATCGAATGAAGCTCAGTTTTTGGCTGAGGGTAAGCCAGCCGGCTGTATATGCTTTTTCCAACTTCCCTTTTTCTCGTCAAAAGGGGCATCTGCTTCACCTCAGTAACCGGGTAGATAACGCAACGATTGAGCGATTTTTGACTCGGCCGATGCCCTCCTTCAACAGTGGCGAGGCGTACGAAATCGGTGCCTTGGTCCAAAGCGGTGGGCAAGTGTGGGAAGCCACCAAAGGCCAATCTGGTGCTGCTCCTGGACCTGATCCAGCCGTTTGGCAAGCGTTTCCGGAGAGCCAATATGTAACTGCTCAGGATTTCTTTCCCCGAAAGAGCCAATTTCTGTCTCATGTAGCTAGTGGATTAGATCCTGGGCAAGAAGTCCACTTCCAATTAACAACGGAAGCTGGGAATTCGGTATGGGAATCCCGACTCATTGGTCCGAAGGAGCAGCGCCCCGGATTCGCACCGGGCGTTGACTGTTCGCCAATGGGCTACCTGTCTTCCGGCTGACAGGTCCAACTGAGTTCGCCT
>JBCCCJ010001045.1:0-2989 GCA_039033615.1 Bacteroidota bacterium | reverse complement strand
GTGGCGCGCACGAGCTGCACATTCAGACAGGTATCGAGCACGTCTGAACTGGTCATTCCCTTGTGCAGGAAGCGGGCAGGTAGCTGTTTTGACTAATAGAATAGGCTGGAAAGAGGGTAGCATTTTGGGTATTGATGGCCGTAATCGCCGGCCCACTTCCATTAGAAAATCCTTTATTGGCATATAGCAGATTTTTTCCTACCCCTAGCTCAAGCATAGCAAAAGTGTAATACTCCGAATTACTCACATGATTCAGGCTGGTCATGGCCTGATTAAAAATGCAGACTCCATTAAATGCAGAGAATGAAGCATTCCACTTGGCACTGATGGCGAGTCTTCCATCAGGCAACCATTCCAAACCTGAAATCAATTCTGTTGCCCCTGGTGAAAGTTCAAAGGTCGAATGAACTCCAGAGGGGAGATCGTAAAAATGGATGATGGTATTCGGCACCAAGCGATTTGCCCATACCAATTTACGGCCATCATGAGATAATTCTAATTCCGGCTGAAGAAAGCCTGCCCCTACACTGCTTCCTTGATTTAAAATCGTAATTCCTGTTGGCAAACCTGTACTTGCAATATCGATAGCAGTCAACCTATTTCGGTTATCCACGACATAAATCGTTCGGGAATTTTGTGATTCTTTGCTGATAGCAAACCTCAGTTGGGAACCTAAATCGCTTTTCAGAAGAAAGAAAGCCTCATTCAAATTCTGACTAAAAGAAGGGGAAGTACCAGATGCATCATATACAGCAATTTGGACCGTGGAACCATCAAGAAGGCTACAGTCTGAATAGACCAAGTAATATACATCTGGAGAACTACTAAATGAAAAGATAGGAGCTTCGAAATTCTCCGTTAACTCAGGCTGCCCAATATCATATGGATCACTGGGATCATCCCATTTGATCCAAAAATCTTTCAACTTCAGGTTCCCGGTATTATTGCCTTGGTCGTCAAAGACATCATCGTTGACTACATACAGAATCGGCGCACCACATTCGTCATAGACTCCGTTGGAAGCCGCACTCCGATCATCAAAATCTGGATAATTGGGCTCCCAATTCGCAGTAGGAGGAGAAGTAAATGGAGGAAAAACCACTTGAGTAGCATTAGCTGGCACTCCATTTTTTACCATCACCGGGGGAACATTGGTCAAGGTCCAAAAGGGATTCTGTACGTACTGCGCGAAGGCAGGCGACCACATGCCGAATAGCATGCCGCTAGCGACTAGCAGAAGGAGGAATCTTCTGAGGGGGGGGGGGAACTAGGTATTTCATGGGAACAAAGGAATTGGTTGTTTCCGTCAATATGCGAAAATTGCTTCGGATTTCAAATAGAACTCTCCCCAAAATCATTCAGAAGCAGAAGGGCAATGGATTTCTTGAAGATTTCCTTTGCTCTCACGCGCTTACAACGCGTGAGCCGACAGTTCCAGAGTTTATAACTCGCAAGGATGAGGAAGTTGCAAACTTCAACACTTCCTTCCGACCCGTTGCAAACGAGTCGGAGCGACAACAGGGAAAAAGCGCGTCCGAATATAATTCGGACCTACAAAATGACTTTGGCTTGACTTTTGCCGCAAAAAAGAGACCTTTGCCTTGAAATCCTCTTGTCCGCTTAGTTATGGACCTGCCTTCATACCAATCCGCCCTGATTCGCAAACCAGGCATCAATTTTCGAGAAGGAATCACCACCGCCAATTTGGGGGTTCCCTCGGTCGAGCTTGCGCTGCAACAGCATCAGCAGTATCAACAATTTCTGGAAGACCAAGGCGTCAAAGTCTGGACCTTGGAGGCAGACGTGAGCCACCCGGATTGTCCGTTTGTGGAGGACACCATGCTGATCACGGAAAAAGGAGCCCTCTCGCTCCGCCCGCACGTCAAATCTCGCCGAGGAGAAGTAGAGAGTGTTTCAGCTTTTCTTTCTACCCAAATGGATATTCTCCCCCTGCCAAGCCTGGAAAGCCTGGAAGGAGGAGACATTGTGCGATTGGAGGATCATTTTTTCGTTGGCCTGAGCAAGCGTAGCCAACAAGGTGCCGTGGATATCTTGAGTCAACAACTCCGCACTTGGGGGTTTACGGTCTCTACCCTGCCTGTCCCCAAAGCCCTGCACCTCAAATCTTTGCTGACCTACCTCGGCAAAGGTCTCGTGGTAGCAGCTCCTGCCCTAGCCAAACACCCTGCCCTGAAAGGCTACGAAGTGTTGACGCTTTCCAAAGAAGAGCAGCACGGGGCCAATTGCCTCTCGATCAATGGAAAAATTGGCATTTCTACAGGCTGCCCGGACCTTTATGCCCAATTGAAATCGCGAGGGCTTGAGACTCAAGTCATCGACCTCAGCGAGTTCCGCAAAATGGATGGAGCCTTGAGCTGCCTTTCTCTTTTGTGGTAGAAAAACGGGTTCAATAAGCGTAGCTGAAGCCAAAGTCCAGACCATCCTCAAAGTTTTCTACCAGGAAATCTTCTTCTCCTAAGCCCATCATATCAGATTCTATCGCAAGCTCAAAGCTGAGAGGTTTCATGTTGGCTTCCGTCTCCCAACGAGTCATGGCCTTTGATACCCGAGCGGGCAATGGGACCAAGGTTCCATCTAAATCAAGGTGATAAACACTCTCTCCCGTGGGAATAATCGTGATTTGCTCAAATACATCCAGTTCAACCAAGGCAATTTCCAGGGGACTGAGCCTTCCTTGATCCAATTGAGCAGATTTGATGTGTCGTTTGGTGATGCTAACGTTCATGATGAGTTAAGAATTGAGGTCGTACAAAAAATAAGGCATTGTGCGAACGATCATTTATTTCATCCACAATATCTTTCGACTGATCGTTTTATAAGAATGATCCGTTAGCAAAACCTTACGCCAAACGAAATTTGTAAAACCGCGCCCTGTTTGATATCTTATTTCAAAGTGCAGAATTCTCACGCTATATAAAATATGAGGTAAGAAGTGTCGAGAGTGACGGATGAGGGATGCATCTCATCT
>JBCCCJ010001044.1:0-2992 GCA_039033615.1 Bacteroidota bacterium | reverse complement strand
GACCATCCTTTTTGGGCGGCAAAAAAGGATGCCAAAAACCGCCGAAGTCCCATGCAACGCTCCATGCCGCCCCAACACCTCAGACGCAGTTTATTCTGGGGAAACCGGAATGGCCAACCCGCCGTGATGGTAAATGCTTTGCATCGAAGAACCGATTCGGATTGTTGTCCAGTGGGTTGCCTCAACCCCTCCCACAGCACGGAAATCCAACTCAGCACGCTATGTAGTTTGGTGGTCCACTAGATTCGTAGTTGAGCCTTTCTTTTCAAGGAAACGGGTCCCATCGGTTCAGAGAATCCCTGACCTCAGGACATTCTGGCAACAAATTGATCTGATCTCTCTCTTAGTGAGGCTTGGAAAAATAACTTCCTCTTTTCGCGCAGATATTTCTTTCCAGATCCCATTCAAGTCTGGGAAGGGGCCCTAGACTTGAAGTACAACACCGAGTGGTTGGCGGGCCAAGACGCGAAACTTTGGGAAAAAGAGCCCCAAAGCTGAGCCTTGACGAAGAGATAGGAAGAAAGAACGAGCGAAAAGGTCCAAGTTATTGTTTCAGTATCACTTAGTCGCGGGAAGCGGGAGTAGGAATCTTCATTTGCTGGGCAGTGTCCAAGGTGTTGTCTGGCGGAGCCACTCGATGATGAGTCGGACTTTGGGTAGGCAGTACGTTCGGCGTCAAGGCCACGCTTCTCTTGAAGTTGGTCACCAAGGTGGCTCGGATAAAGAAGCCAGAAGCCACCACGACAACCGATGCAAATATCCAGGTGCGTATCGTTTTTTTCATGTGAAAGGGGCAAAAAATAGGTGGATGATCTACCGATCATTCAAAAAGACGGAAGGGCGCAAACAACAGAAGAAGCCGTATGGAGAAAAAGCATCTACCGAAATGATTTCCCAAACTTCAACTGATCCGAGTCTAACAACAGGAAAAAAAACCTAGCACGGTCAAATCTGAAAGAAGAACGCTAAAGCAAGGCAAAGAATTTTGTATTCAGGGGTGATTGGTCAAAATTTTGGAGGGAACAGGGAACTTTCAAAAATCCGAAGGAATGAAGCAAGCTTTTCTGAACCCTGATCCCTGAAATTTGAACCTTGAAAATGTGAACCCTGTGAAAAACCTTGAATCGAAGCTCGTATATTTGCCCTGCTCAAATTCCTGATATGCATCTGTTTGATTGGCTGATTTTGGGTTTGTTTGTAGTCTACACCTTGTGGGATGGGCTCCGCCATCAGCATGGAAGCAAAGACCTCGAAGGCATGTTTCTGGCTGGACGGAGTATGCCCTGGTGGGCCATGGGACTTTCCGTAATGGCCACTCAGGCTTCGGCCATCACCCTCATTGGCACCACTGGTCAGGCCTTCGCAGAGGACATGCGCTTCGTACAGGTGTATTTGGGGCTGCCGATTGCCGTGGTCATTTTGTGCATCACCTTGGTTCCTTTTTACCACCGACTGCGGGTATTTACCATCTATGAGACCCTAGAGGAGCGGTTTGGGCTTTCGACCCGCTTGGTGACCAGTGGCTTGTTTTTGATTTCAAGAGGGGCCAGCCTGGGCATTGTCATTGCAGCACCCGCCTACATCCTCGCGTTGATTTTGGAATGGCCCTTTGAGCGAACCATCTGGGTCATCGGTACGTTTGCGACCATTTACACCATGTTCGGTGGGATCACAGGCGTGATTCGAACGGATGTCAAACAGATGGTGCTGATGATGATTGGCTTGGCCGCTTGTTTTGGCTGGCTGTGGAAATCCCTCCCCGATGAGGTCGGCATGCATCAGGCCATGGAACTAGCTGGGATGTCGGGAAAATTGCAAAGCATCGACTTCCATTTTGACCCCGCCGAAAAATACAATTTCTGGAGCGGTCTTGTTGCAGGTTTATTCTTGATGTTGTCCTATTTTGGGGCGGACCAATCCCAGGTACAGCGGTATTTGACGGCAAGATCTTTGACCGATGCACGCTTTTCGCTGATCTTATCTGGCATCGCCAAAATCCCCATGCAGTTCGTGATTCTGCTGTTTGGAGCGTTGTTGTACGTGCATTTTGTCTTCTCGGAATCTCCCTTGGTCTTCCTGCCGGACGCGTCTCCCCCGCAGTCGGTATGTGTAGATGAGGTGAGCGCCAATCAACTCTGGCAGCAGCGGCGAGATGCGGCCATGGCCTGGGCCCATGATCCCAAAGCCCCGCAGAATCGCAATCAATACCTACACTCGGATCAGCAATACCAGCAATGCCGCCAGCGAGAAATGCGGCGGATGCAACAACAACACGACAAATTTCACAAAGACACCAACTTTGTCTTTCCCCACTTTGTCCTCCACGTTCTCCCCAAAGGCTTAACGGGTTTGTTGGTCGCTGCGATCCTGGCTGCTGCCCTTTCCAGCATTGATAGCCTGCTGAATTCGCTGACTACCTCCACCATGATAGATTGGTGGCAACGTCTGGCTCCCCAAAAGCGCTCGGACACTTTTTATCTGTGGGCCAGTCGGGGCATCACCTTCCTCTGGGGCCTATTTGCGACCCTAACTGCCATTGCTTTCGGCCAGACCGAATCCATTGTAGAGGTCATCAATCAAGTCGGTAGCTACTTCTATGGCCCCATCCTCGGCGTATTCTTATTGCTTTGGGTTCCCCGAGTCCGGGGAAAGACGGCCTTGATTGCCTTGCTGATCGGCATGGGGGTTGTGCTCACCTTTGGGACCTGGTATCACTCCTGTGGCGGAGGGGAAACAGCCTTTTTCTTCCCCTTTGGTCAGCATCCAGATGGTTTTCGACCACGAATCTCGTATCTTTGGTTGAATCCTATTGGAACTTTCACGGTTCTCCTGGTAGGACTATTGGGAAGAAGACGGTCATGAGAAAAGTTCTGCTAAATGTAACTCAGTCATTAGATGCCATCCGAGCCAACCTGGTTCGGGCGGGAGTTACCATCTTCATCATTGCTCTGGGCATCACCGCACTGGTGGTGGTGCGTACCTCGATCGAAGG
>JBCCCJ010001043.1:0-2992 GCA_039033615.1 Bacteroidota bacterium | reverse complement strand
GTTCCCAGGCTTCGGGATCATAGGACTGCTGTTGCAGGCTTGCGAGGAGGTCATCGAGGTGAAGGGCTTCATTTCTAAAGGGAATGACCACACTTACCCTGGGACCGGAAGTAGGTAGTACCGCCCTAGAAAGATTTGCTCTGGAAAATGCCCAGGCAGACAACAGGACAAAGCCTTCATATATGAGCAAACAGCTCGCAAGCCCTAATAATAACCAACTCATAGTCGAAATCGCTGCAAAATTCCAATCCCCAGTACCGATGGTACCAACATATTGAACACATACAACAAAAAGGTACTCCCGAAAGCGGAGATGGTGCTGATGCCGAATTGCCCCATTACCAGCAACGCAACCGATTCACGTACCCCCAATTCGGTAAAGGTGATGCTGGGAATGCCGGCCTGGACCCAGAAGGTCAGCTGAATCAAGGCCAGACCTACCCAAGGATTGATTTCTACTTCGAACGCCATCAACAATAGCAGGTATTGCGTGGCAAAGACTGCATACCGAAGGCAAGCCAAAAGTAATACCTTCAGCATCATCTTTGGATGCACCGCTTCCAAAGCGCTCTGTAGCCGACCAAACCAAGCAGAGTCCCAGGGAATCCACTGGAGGATCCGGCTCCACTTGGCGGGAAATAATAGCGTGGTCCAAACCAAGAGCACGCTTGCCCCGGCCACCATTCGGATGACTGGTATGCCCTGTATCGGCAGCCCGACGCCCAATAGCCATTCTGGACCATATTGATACAGTAAACTTTCCAGACCTATCCAGCCAAACAACAAGGTGGCAGCCAATTGAGCAAATCGCCCCAACATGGTATAAGCACCCGCCGCCAGGCGATGGCCGGGCTGCAATAACCAGAGTCTTCCGGCGTACTCCCCCAGTCGATTTGGGGTAAAGATCCCAGTGCTGATGCCTGCCACTACCGCTTGGAGTGCTTCCATGGGTCTCAGGGCGGGATAGGCCTTCCTGAGCATCAATCGCCATTTCATCGCCTCTAGCCAAAGGTTTGGGAATGCCATCAGAAAAGCTAATCCTACCCACCAAGCGTGCTGGAGGGAGATGGTGGCAAAACTGATCTGCCAAAGCTCCTTTTCCTCCCAGAGCTTGCGCCCTACATAGGCGAGAACGAGGATGCTCAACAGCACTTTGACCAATTGGGTCAAAGGCGAGTTTCGCAAGGATTGCGACCAAGTAATCACGGCTTGGACTCGAACAGAAAATCCTTTCATCCAAACAAAGGTAGAAGCTAGTTTCTGGTGGGACAAGCGGGAAATCTTTCCCATTATTACATTCCAGAGCGATTTCTCGTAACTTGAGACAATGAAAGCTGCTTCTTCCCCCCCGAGAATCATCATGGGCATTGATCCCGGCACCATCATCACAGGCTATGGATTGATCAAATGCCAGGGGAAAAAGATGGAGATGCTTGCCTGTGGTTCCTTACAGCTAGGGAAATCCAAGGAAGATCATCCTACCCGACTCAAGCGTTTGTTTGCCAGGGTGTCGAGCTTGATTGAAGAATTTCAGCCCCAGGAAGTAGCACTAGAGGCTCCTTTTTACGGAAAAAACCCCCAGAGCATGCTCAAACTTGGGCGGGCTCAAGGAGTCGCGATGGCTGCGGCCCTTACGTTTGATCTGCCTGTGTTTGAATATGCGCCCCGCAAAGTCAAAATGGCCATCACGGGTCGAGGAGCCTCTAGCAAAGAGCAGGTAGCCCTTATGCTGCAGAAACTCCTCAAATTTGAGGAATTCCCGCATTTGTTAGATGCTACCGACGGCTTGGCGGTTGCCGTTTGTCATTTCTTTCAGGGAAAACTGGCTTCAGAAGGGAAACGCCATAAAAATTGGGCCTCCTTCCTGAAGGATCATCCTGATCGAATCAAAAAACCGTAAGGAATTATGGGATACTCAAAAAATAACTTGGGCCTTTTCACTCGTTCTTTCGTCCCAGTTCTTCGTCAAAAAAAGCCTCCCTTGGCCCGCCAAAGTCGGTTTTTCTTCCTCGACCTGAAACGAAATAACCGCGCGAAAAGAGGAAGTTATTTTTCAAGTATCACTAAGTGAGTTTCGCCCGAATCGTGGCAGCAATGGATTCCATTTCCGGAGCTTCCAGGCTCAGTGGTTCCCGTTGGAAACTCATGTCTCCCACTGACTCGATGGGAATGAGGTGAATGTGTGCATGAGGCACTTCCAGACCTACCACCGCAGAACCTACCCTTTTGCAGGGTACGGCTTGCTCGATTGCTAGCGCAACTTCTCTGGCAAATACGTGAAGGCCTACATACAGCTGATCAGGCAAAGCAAATAAGTAGTCGACTTCCTGCTTGGGGATGACCAAGGTATGCCCTTTGGCGAGGGGACGGATGTCCAAGAATGCCAAGAAGTCATCTGTTTCCGCTACTTTGTAAGCGGGAATTTCTCCTTTGACAATGCGGGTGAAAATACTTGCCATAGCTAGCGAGTGATTTCAAGAATCTCGAAGGGAATGACTCCAGCAGGCACGTTGATCTCAATGGTATCACCGACAGACTTGCCCAACAAAGCTTTCCCAACCGGGGACTTAATCGAGAGTTTTCCCGCTTTTAAATCTTGCTCTTCTTCAGCAACCAGCATGTACTTAACCACCTTTTTTACTTTCAGGTTTTTGACCTTTACGGTAGAAAGAATGTATACTTTGTCTGTATCAATGTCTGCCACATCCAATACCTGAGCAGAAGAAAGGGAGTTTTCAAGTTTGGAAATTTTCAGTTCTAATAGACCTTGGGCATCCTTAGCAGCATCATATTCAGCGTTCTCACTCAAGTCTCCCATTTCACGGGCTTTTTGAATAGCTGCCGCAATTTCGGTTCGGCCTCTCGTCTTCAAATCATGTAACTCTGACTTGAGGCGTTCCAGGCCCTCTTTGGTCAGATAGGTTTTTTCACTCATAACAATCAAATAAGGGTGAACAGCAGAATATAAAAAATAATCGGGTTGGCAAAGGCC
>JBCCCJ010001042.1:0-2992 GCA_039033615.1 Bacteroidota bacterium | reverse complement strand
CGACCTTTCGAGGGTTTGGGCGGCACGTCGAATATGCCACCTCGGAGCTGGGCACGGAAAATAATAGCTGTGCCCACAAGCTCCTCGGAGCCTAAGCCTCCAAAACCCAAGGCTTATCGGGGGACTAAACACTGCCTGAATGAATTTCCTCCCCTGTGTAATGCTTTCTATGTTCCTCCTCGTAATCACAATGGGGTGCGTAGATCCTTTTACCCCGGATTTGGAGGGATATGATGCTGTGTTGTCGATTCAAGGCCGAGTGATTCAGGGGAAAGAGGTGGCTGAAATCCGCCTTTCCAATGCCATTCCGTTGGGGGAAAAAGAAGCTGAACCAGTCTCTCGCGCGTTGGTGAGCATTCGGACCAGCGAAGGAGACACCTATCAATTGCAAGAATCGGAACCAGGGGTGTATCAATCCGATACCACCGAATGGGAAGGCAAGCCAGGACTCAGCTATCAGTTGTCGGTAGAATTGCCGGGCAGTCGCTCCTACGAATCCAGTTGGGAAGAACTGAAGGCCTCCCCACCCATCGAAGCGCTGACCTATCAATTCGAAGACAAGCCGATCGGGTACGACACCCTGCAAGGCATGCAAATCTATTTGTCCACCTTCGACCCCGAGAGCCAGGCACGGTACTACCGCTGGGAGTACGAGGAAACCTGGATTTTTTCCATCCCTTATCCCATCACGGCGTATTGGAATACTTCTACCCTGGAACCGGAATTGTTCCCGGCTGATCAGGTGCCTCAAACCTGCTGGGGACAGGACAGCTCCACGGAGATTTTGATTCGCAATACCCTGGGATTGGCAGAAGATCGCATTGTCAACTTCCCGATTTGCTACGTCTCCACCGAGGGCAATCAGCTCCACCGCAAATACAGCATCCTTGTCAAGCAGTATACCCTCAGTGAGGGAGCGTACGAGTTTTGGCGGAGAGCGCAGAATGTCAGTGAGAATTTGGGGGGCTTATTCGATCCCATCCCTACCCAGGTGAACGGGAACATTCGGAATGTGGATGATCCAGAAGAGCAAGTCCTGGGCTATTTCAGCGCGGATGGGCTCAGCACCAAACGGATTTTTATCACCCGCCTGGCCTTTGGACCGGATCCTTGGGTGCGGAGGGGCTTTGAAGATTGTCGGTTAGTACTGCTGAAGGATGCGGTGGAAATGCAAGCCTTTGTCCAGGGGGGCGGGGTATATGTAGATGCGACCATTGACTTCAATGGAAATGTCGTGGGCGGCTATACCGGAACCATTCCTCCCTGTGGGGATTGTCGATTGAATGGTACACAAGAACGACCAGATTTTTGGGAATGAGTGTTATGAAGCAAACCTTACTACTCTTGTTGAGCGGTTGCCTGTTGTTGGGAAATCTGGGGAAAGTCCTGTCCCAGCCCCAAGCCTTGATGACGGAGACCATTTATCTACAAACGGATCGGGAACTCTACTGGAGCGGCTCGGCTGTCTTTGTACAATTGGCGGTGGTGGACGCCTTATTGGAAAGGCCCTCTCCCCTGAGTCAGATAGCCTACGTCGAACTCTGGGATCACAACAGTCGATTGTTGAATCGGCAACCTGTTGAACTGAAGGAAGGAATGGGCGCTATCCGAATCGAAATCCCGCCCACTGCACCCACAGGTTGGGTACACATTCGGGCCTACACCCGCTGGATGATGCGCGAAGGCAGGGATCATGCCACCAGTCAGATGCTTGCGTTGGTCAACCCCAATGCCCCCCTTCCCGTGCAGGAAGCAGGAAAAGCGCCCCTCAAAGTGGGCTTCTTCCCAGAGGGCGGGCAACTCCTAGCAGGGGGAACACAACGATTGGGCGTACAGGTGATGAACGCCTGGGGAGAAGGACAGGCCTTACGCGGAACGATCAGCGCAAAACAAGACTCTCAACGCTGGGAGGTACAAACCGATGCAAGTGGCTTTGGAGTAGCAGAAGTGCGCCTGCAGCCTGGGAAACGATATGAACTTCGATGGGAGGGAGAGGAAGAAAGCGTGATTCTCCCGGAAGCGAACGAGGAAGGCCTGTTGATTCGACTAGAGGCAGGTATGCCTGCGCAATTGCGGGCAAGTGTCCAGGCCGTGGGGAAAGCCTATGATCAGGCGACGGTAGAATGGGTCAAGGCAGGATTGGTATTGGAAAAACAGGTGCTTTCACTGAAAGCAGGAGAAACCACTACCCTGAGTTGGGAGGGACCCAACCTTAGACACGGCCCCTCTGAAATTCGCCTGCGAGATCCGCAGGGAGAACTACTGGGCCGCCGATTGGTGCCGAGCCAAGCCTGGTCCCCGGCTGCTGCGATGGCCCTGCTGGACAATCAATCCCTTCAAGCCCGTCAGGAGACCAACCTACAACTTCGATTTCAATCAGGAGCCGGACAAGCGGCGCTGAGTGTGAGTCCTGCATGGCTCAGAGATTGGGTCAGCCGATCCTATGCCTTTGCTGCCAAGGATGCAGCATTGGCGGCGCTTTGTGAGCGCGTAAGCCTGGACCTGCCACGAGATACGCAATTGATTTTGCCAGAACGGTATGGTCGCCTCCTGAGTGGTGCGGTGGCACAGCCTCAGGCAGGCACTGCGGTCATCCTTGCCCTCACCGGAGAACAGCCTCAGCTTCAATTTGCTGAACCAGATGCTTCGGGCCGCTTCTTTTTTACGCTCCCCAAGCGATCCCGCGCCCAGGAATTGGGGGTGATTGCCCAGGAACCGGATGGAGCGCTTGCTACCGTTACCCTCGACGAATGGTGGCTGCCTGCCCCTGCGCCTCTGCCGATCCGTTTGGCATTTCCACCGGAAGACCTGCCTCAGTTGCGGAAAGAATTGCAACTTTGGCAGGCAGAAGCGGCTCTTCAAGCGCGTGTGCCGATTTGGACCGCTGAGGCGACCCTCCCAGACGCAGCCTTTTATGCCACGTTAGACGAGCGGGTGTTGCTGGATGAATTCACCCGTTTCGCTACCGAAGAGACTTTCAGGGAACTGATCT
>JBCCCJ010001041.1:0-2995 GCA_039033615.1 Bacteroidota bacterium | reverse complement strand
TATGAATTTGGGCAGGAAGATACCATCAATCAGCGCCCCGTCCGGGTGGGGAAAAGTTACCGGGCTTTTACTGGAGACAACGGCCTTTTTCAAGGACTGGTAGACGATCTCCAATTGTACGAGCGGCAGCTTTCAGAGCTGGAGGTTGCAGCCATCGCAGGCGTACCAGTCAAAATGCCAGGCGAGGAAGCGATCGATGCTTCACTGGAAGCTTTGCTACAGGACCACGCCTTGCTACAAGGCTCTCCCGAGAGGAAGGCCGCCAGAACCGCCCTCAAAGAACTGCGGAATCAGCGAATCAAATTGCTGAAGGGAGTGAAGGAGATCATGGTCATGGAAGAAATGCCGGAAGCCCGGCCCATGCATGTATTGGATCGGGGGGTATATGATTCACCCTTGGAAGAAGTGTTCCCTGGGGTGCCTAGTAGTTTGGGTAGTTTTCCGGAGGATTTGCCAAAAAATCGCCTGGGGCTGGCGCAATGGTTGGTACGGCCAGACCACCCGCTCACCAGTCGGGTGACCGTGAATCGCTATTGGCAACTCTTCTTTGGGCAGGGCTTGGTGAATACCCCGGATGATTTCGGGAATCAGGGAGCTTTGCCTACCCATCCGGAGCTGCTCGATTGGTTGGCGACCCAGTTCATGGAATCTGGTTGGGATGTCAAGGCCCTGAACAAGTTGATTGTGATGTCGGCAACCTATCGGCAGGATTCTTATACCTCCCCGGAATTGCAGGAACTGGATCCTCAGAATCAATGGTTGGCCCGAGGCCCCAAGCATCGTCTTTCCGCAGAAATGATCCGCGACCATGCACTGGCAAGCAGTGGACTGCTGGTGCCTCACATCGGTGGACCGAGTGCCAAGCCCTATCAACCGGATAGTTTGTGGATCGAATTGGGGAATTTCTCCGCAGATCTGATGTACTACGTACCAGATACCGCCGAAGGCTTGTATCGTCGAAGTCTCTATACCTTCATTCGCAGAACGGCTCCTCCGCCTTCCATGTTGATTTTTGATGGTTCTACCCGGAATACTTGTGTGGTTCGACGTCAAAATACCAACACGCCCCTTCAGGCCTTGGTACTGCTCAATGATCCTCAATATGTCGAAGCTGCCAGGAAGTTGGCCGAGCGCATGCAGAAAGAAGGAGGAGAAAAGGTGGAAGATCAAATAGCCTTTGCCTTTCGAATCTTGACCAGTCGGTATCCGAGTGCAGAAGAAATTCAGCTTTTTAAATCGCTGTACGAACAAGAAAAGGAAAGTCTCGAAGCGGCCCCTGATCGCGCTAGAGAACTGCTGACGGTAGGAGAAAGCCCTGCGGACCCCAATTTGCCAGCGGTAGAAACGGCTTCTCTTGCCATGCTCGCCAGTACCATGCTCAACTTTGACGAATCCTACACCAAACGCTAGCCATGACTGATTGCCACCAATACGCCGATGGCTATTCCCGTCGGGATTTTCTGAACAAAACCAGCTTGGGACTGGGAGCTGTCGCCCTTGGTTCTCTCCTGAGTCCTGCTAATCTCATGGCCTCTGGATCGGGAAGCGGGGTATTGTCTGCCTTGCATCACCTTCCCAAAGTCAAGCGGGTCATCTATTTGTTCCAAAGCGGAGCGCCTTCCCAATTGGAATCCTTTGATTACAAACCCTTGTTGGCAGAACGCAATGGCGAGGAATTGCCAGAATCCATCCGCAAAGGGCAGCGATTGACCGGGATGACCGCCGGACAGAAATCTTTTCCTCTCGCGGGCTCTCAGTTTGCTTTCGCTCGTCATGGTCAAAGTGGGCATTGGGTGAGTGAACTATTCCCCTACACCGCCAAGATTGTCGATGAACTCTGTTTCATCAAGTCGATGTACACCGAGGCGATCAATCATGATCCAGCGGTCACCTTTTTGTTGACGGGTTCCCAGCAGCCGGGGCGACCAAGCATGGGGGCATGGTTGAGTTATGGACTGGGGAGTGAAAATGCCAACCTACCGGCCTTCTGCGTGCTGGTGACCAAAAACAAAAAAGGGCAGCCGCTCTATGCCCGCTCTTGGGGGAGTGGCTTTTTGCCTTCTCGCCATCAGGGCGTGCAATTTCGGGCCGGAGCCAATCCTGTGCTCTACCTCAACAATCCGGCAGGCATCGACCGGATGAGTCGGCAGCGGCAGATGGACCACCTCAAAGAATTGCAGCAACTTCAATTCCAGCGAGAAGAAGACCCAGAGATTCAGGCCAAGATCGCCCAATATGAAATGGCCTTTCGGATGCAAACTTCGGTGCCGGAGGTGACTTCTGTCGATGATGAGCCAGATTATATTTTTGATATGTACGGCTCGGACGCTCGGATTCCCGGTACCTATGCCGCCAATTGCTTGCAGGCCCGCCGCTTGATCGAGCGTGGCGTTCGCTTTGTACAGCTCTTCCACCAGGGATGGGATCAGCACGGAGGCCTCCCGCAAAACTTTCCGACTCAAGCCAAAGAAACCGATCAACCTTCGGCTGCCTTGGTGATGGATTTGAAACAAAGGGGCCTGTTGGAAGATACCCTGGTGATCTGGGGCGGAGAATTTGGGCGAACCAATTATTCCCAGGGGCAGCTAACCAAGACCACCTATGGCCGGGATCATCATCCCCGCTGCTTCACCATCTGGATGGCAGGAGGCGGCATCAAGCAAGGCTTTTCCTTCGGAGAAACCGATGAGTTTGGGTACAACATTGCGGAGAATCCCGTCCATGTCCATGATTTTCAAGCTACCCTGCTTCATCTATTGGGGGTGGATCATGAGCGACTTACCTACAAATTTCAGGGTCGACGCTTCCGTTTGACAGATGTACACGGGCACGTAGTCAAGGAGGTGTTGAGCTAAGTGATACTTGAAAAATAACTTCCTCTTTTCGCGCGGTTATTTCGTTTCAGGTCGAGGAAGAAAAACCGACTTTGGCGGGCCAAGGGAGGCTTTTTTTGACGAAGAACTGGGACGAAAGAACAAGTGAAAAGGTCCAAGTT
>JBCCCJ010001040.1:0-2996 GCA_039033615.1 Bacteroidota bacterium | reverse complement strand
GAGTTTTCGGGACCCATCGTTGTCGTAGGCATAGGCCAGGAGATCATCCAGGAGACCATTGGGCGTAGCGCCATCCGATTTGTCGCCAATCATCGAGGCTTCATCCACCACATAGACCGTACGGCCCGGTTCTTTGTTGGGCTTGCGGGCAAAGCTGATGTCTCCATAACTATTCTCTAAGGGCGAATAGATGTGGTGATGGATGGTGAAAGCAGCCCGTTTGGCACTCCGGCTGATGACTTTGGCAGCCCTTCCGGTAGGGGCTAACAGAATAACTTTGTATCCACTCTTTCGCAGCAGTTTGGTAAAAATGGAAATCAGGAAGGTTTTTCCGGTACCCGCAGAGCCCGTCAACAAAAATGCAGAGCGGTATTCTTCCTCCCGAATGAAACGCATGAACAAGCCCAAAGCCTCCTCCTGATCCACGGATAAGCGGACATTCTGTTGTCCGAGGATGTCTTGCAGCATTTTCTCTTTCAGGTCCATAGTTGGTTTACTAGGGAATTGGTTGATTAGGTGTAGCGTGGTCTTCCAGGCCGCGTAGATGATTGGTAATTCGGGAGTAGGCTGGGGAATTGGGAATTGGTTGATTAGTTGGATTGGGGAATTGGGGGGCTAGTGGGTTGGTAGACTGAGGGAGTTGGGGAGTTGGGGAGTTGGGGAGTTGGGGGATGGGAAAAAATCTCTGGCAACTCTGGTGGTCTGACAGTGAATCGGTCTCGCATCTGACCTCTCCTCTTCACTCGAACCCGCTCAAATAGGTTTTGGTCATACTGGCAGGTACCAAGATGATGACATCGGCTTTGTTTTGATGTTCTTCCTCCACGGCCTTCACGGCTGCTTGTTCAGCTACCGTAAGGGTGAAGACGTTCAGTTCTGGCTGGGCTTGTTTCAGGTACCAGACGATTCCTTCCCGGTGATCTGAATGATAGGCTCCGTTCAAATGATAAAAGAGCTTACCTGCTTCCCAATTCTGGAGGATAAAATGCGCCATGGTCGCGTCCTTGATGGCTTGAGCCCCAATGAAATTCTTCGGGTCCATGCCTCCCCCATGGCCTCCTAGCATCTCTTTCATGGCTGCGTAGGAAGGCAGTTCGTAATCTACCTCTATCGGTAAGGGAGCCAGCAACGCCTTTTCTTTTTCCGGTAAGGTGTCCAGGCTTTCCAATCCTTGCTGGGAGACCTGACGCGCGTAGGATCGGGGCGGATTAGTCGCGATGAATGGAATTCCATTTTCCCGACAATTTTCTACCACAGGGCGGTAATCAGTCGCATAGTTGGACCAGAGCGTTACTTCCGACTCAAACGCTTTGCGATCAATGAAGCCCCCCACATAATCGCTGAGTGCTTGTTGTTGATGGGTTTCTAGCATTTCGGCTCCCACCACCAAGTTGAGACTGCCTTTGATTTCTATCAAATCGTTCAACAGTTCCCATTGCAGCCAGTGGGCAATGGGATTGTTGTGTAACTCTCCAAAACAGATCACATCGGCAGCCGCAGCCTGTTTGAGGAGTTTTTTGTATTTGAGAGGCTTACTGCGCCCATCAAATAACGCATAGGCTGATTTTTCCTGCGCCATAAGTGAGGAAGAGAGAGAGAAAAATAGGAAGAGGAGGAATACGCTGGAACGCATAGGGATCATACTGAGGGTTTCCAGCAAGATAAAGAAAGTTCAGAGAAGGATGCTAGCCTGAACCTACAGGTTGATCGAATGAACAGGGGAAATGTTCACTGAAGATGAATCTCCTTGACCTGATGAAAAAATTCGTCGTGAATTTCGAAGAGGTAGGTACCAGGCTGCAAATCATGCAGGGTATAGGTTTGAGAACCCATATCTGCAAAATAATGCGTTTCCTCCAATAGAACCTCTCCTCGGTTGTCCATCACTCGGACTACCGAATCCGTACGGCCTGCCGCACTTAATTCTACTCTCACTTCGTGGGTATCTTCCACAGAGGAGGGGTACACCACAAAGGTGATGGAGGAGCGAAAATCATTCACTTGAGAATCTTCAATCCTTTGTTTAAAAAACATAAACCTAGCTCAATCGGCAGTGGAGTTGCAAGGTAGAAGGTCATCATCACCACTCATTTTCAACAAAAAGTGCGCCAAATACCGATTCGATTCCCTCTTGGTCCTACAAAAATGGGGAGGATTTTTTGTATAAAAAAACCCGTCAAAGGAGAAATATTTCACCCTTGACGGATCGAAGACCATTTGAGGTTCTTTCTAGTTGCCGAAAATGTTGAAATTACTGATGTCCGTAACTTCAAATCCCTCGGTAGAAAAGACCGCCGGACTGACGTTACCAATGACCAAATCCTGAATGAATACATCCTGAGAAGTTTGGTCTTTTTTAGACTCGGTATGCGATTCGAGCCAAGTGCCAGAAACCCCATACAAGGTACCGTAATCCATGTGGCCTGCTTGCTGATTGGCTCCTTTGATTTGCACCATATCCAGAGATTTACCCAGTTCGATGTGGAGGTCTTCGGCAAACCACACATGAGAAACCGCGTCTTCCGTTTCCAGCATAAATTCTTTGCAGGTGTATCCCAGGATCTCTTTGGTTCTCCCCGTTTCCGTAACGGTGGCATCTGTTCCTTCGACCTCTGAGGCATCTACAGTGATGGTGATATTGGGCATTTTGGTGATGGTGGCCGTCTTTTTTCGGCCTTCCTCCAATTTAGTCGTGATCTTTCGGGTTTGTCGATCGTAGATCATCGTGGTTTTTTCGTCATCATTCTCACTCTCTATTTCCATCGCAAAGCGATATTTGTCGATGTGATACCCCACCGAGGCAGGAGAATCCTTGTCCATTTTCTCCTTCTTGTACTGAATCATCTTCATCACATAAGATCCTACAAAGGGAGAAGGCTCCACGTTGGGATCTGGTTCTGAATCGGAAATGGTTACCGACACCTGATCGTCGGAAGTGCTCACGGACTCACTGTTTCCGGAAGATTCTCCAGATTTGGTTGAAGCGGGCTCTTCAG
>JBCCCJ010001039.1:0-2998 GCA_039033615.1 Bacteroidota bacterium | reverse complement strand
CAGATGAACCTGTTGTTCTACATTTGGCATAATAAGAGCAGATAACACATCAAACAAAGCAAGGAAAGGAAGCATCGCAGGGCGACCTTCCAGAAATCTGAGTGATGAAAAAATCTGTTACTCCGTCCCGATCATGGAGCACCATTTGATCAGACGCGAAATGATGGAAAGGGTTTCGAGAATGGGAGGAATCTGTCTCACGTCAGCAAAGCAATCGTTTCCTACAACATCTTCACCTTCTCAAAAAAGGCCTTGCGATAGCTGCCGCCAATGGGGATTTCTTTGCCGTTCAGGACAATGGTATTGCCGTAGATTTCGTCGATGTGGGAGAGGGAGACAATGTAGGAACGATGCACCCTTATGAAGCGATCGACGGGAAATTCTTCTTCCAATTTGCGCATGGTTTGGCTGACCACATAGCGCTTATTGGCGGTGTAGATGGCAGCATATTCCCGGAGACTTTCCACATATTCCACCTCATCAAAGGCGACTTTCTCTAGCTTATGATGGGTCTTGGCAAAAAAATGGTCCAGACGGCCTTTGGGTTCTGCATCTGGGGCAGGAGCTGCTGACGGGGGCGATTCACTGCGCTTCAAGTTGATTTGCTCGGTGGCCCGATTGATGGCCTGGGCAAAGCGCTCGAAAGAAAAGGGCTTGACCAAATAGTCGGTCGCATCCAGCGCAAAGCCCTCCACAGCGTATTCCCGATAGGCCGTAGTCAAAATGATCTGCGGTTTTTCCTTGAGTACGCGAATCAGTTCCAGCCCCGTGAATCCCGGCATCTGAATGTCCAGAATCAACATGTCCACCGTCTGTTGCTGCAAGGCCGCCATCGCTTGCAAGGCATCTTCACAAGTAGCGACGAGCTGAAGGTGAGGCAGCTTGGTGAGGTAAGCCGTCAAGAGTTGTAAGGCAGGGCGCTCATCATCCACAATCATGCAGGTGTACTTCATAACCAATTGAGTTAGCGGGATGGGGACGTCGCTGAAACAGAGGAAATATCTGTAGGCTCTAACGGTAAGCGCAGAGATACAGAGAACACCCCTTGCTCCTGAGAGATCTGCAATTGGTGCTGCCCTTGATACAACAAATCCAGACGAGCCTGGATGTTTGCCAGACCTACCCCCCCCTTTTCAGATGGAGAAGTATGGGGTCCAATGCTGTTTTGGATCGAAAAATGAAGTGCCTGTTCCCTGATCGCAAGCGATGCTTTGGCCCAGCCTCGTTGTACATCTTCCAGGTTCCCATGTTTGAAGGCATTTTCAAAAAAGGGAATCAACAACATCGGCTTGATTAACGGATCATGGGGGAGAGCCTCCACGTTGAATGCGACTTTCAATTCCCCCTCTTTTTTGAGCTGCTGCAATTCGATGTAGTTCTGCAAATAAGCGATCTCCGCAGACAGGGGCACTTCCTCATGCTTGCAGTCATAGAGCATATAGCTCATCATGTCCGACAATTTGAGGATCATTTCTGGTGCCTTCTCGGACTGGATGAAGGAGAGCGCATAGATGTTGTTCAGCGCATTGAACAGGAAATGAGGATTGACCTGGGCCTTGAGAAAGCGAAGTTCTGCCTCTAGTTTTTGGGTTTTGAGTTCCTGTTCCAATTCTATTCGCTTGAACCAACCATCTACCAGACGGAGAGGGATGGAGATGAATACCACAAAAAAACCGCCCACGAACATGCTTCCGAAAAAGGTAGGGGTAAATCGCTCTTCCAACCCCCAATTCATAGCACTGACCACTGACCAGCCCAGGAAAAAGCGAAAGGCAGCCGAAAGCAAGATCAATCCCACCAGCCCAATCGCATAGGGTAACCATTTTTGGTGATCCCAATACCGGGGCACCAACCACCACAGATGTCCATACACCAACAACATCAGACCCAGGAGATAGACAAAACTCGCTGCAATGGCCACTTCCTGCCGAGGGACTACCCCGTAGGCAAAAAACAGGATCAGTACCTCCAGGCATACCCAAAAGATCAGGTGCACCAGTATATTCCAGGTTTGGGCTTTGGACAGTTGGCCCATGAACAGTCAAGGATTGAGAAGCAGGCAATGTGGCTCTCGTAGCAGAACCTATCCTTAAACATAGCATTTTCTCATCAGGGGAGGGCATGTTTCTCACGAAGGCCCCAATTATTCAGGCGAATCCCCCTCTTTTACCCGCAAACCAGAATAGCGACCATCATCTTCATTCGCAGGGTAGAACGTGTCAATAGCAGGAGAAACAATTGAATTGGCGAGAAAGATTCGGCCAGGGAAAACAGAGATCGTAGGATTGTTCTGTCAAGCGCAACACCTATGGCTTGTTCTATTACCCCTTATCTCAATCCTTTTTCACATGCGATCCTACTTTATTCTTTTGCTTGGGTTTCTCCTTTTCAATCTACACGCAAGTGCCCAAATATTTGTTGATCAAGATGCTACCGGCCTAGGGGATGGTTCCTCCTGGCTGAATGCCTATACGGATTTGGCGATGGCCATTGATTCCGCTTCCGCCAATGCCGAAATCTGGATCGCAGAAGGCACCTACCTGCCCGGAGATACGAATACGGCTACCTTCTCTATCACCCAAGATCTCCAATTGTATGGGGGCTTCGATGGAACAGAAATTCTGCGTTCGGAGAGGGACCCGGTGTTACATCCAACCATTTTGTCTGGAGACATAGTGAGAGATGATGTCGATGGTGATCTTGTTTCCAATCGTAGCGACAATACCAAGCATGTCCTGACAGTAGGCCCGCTGATTTCGCAAGCGACGATCATCGCAGGCCTTACCATCCTTGGTGGCCAGGCTGATTCTCCCACCAATCCCTTTGGCGGAGGGGTGAATTGCCAGGGAAGTCCCATCTTTCGGAATTGTGTGTTCACCAACAACTTTGCCACAGAGAATGGCGGCGCCATCAATATCAATGGCTCTTCTGCGGCTAATATCCGCTTCGAATCCTGTCAATTTCTGAAAAACCAAGCAGGAGCCCGAGGGGGCGCAAT
>JBCCCJ010001038.1:0-3001 GCA_039033615.1 Bacteroidota bacterium | reverse complement strand
TGGTACGTCTTCACCGTCGGACGCGTCGTGGGTGGACGTGACACAACAAACTCTGTCGCTGCCCGGAATCGACATTGATAAAAAGCACATCATTACCTCTACCGAAGCTCTCAGTCTGGAAAAGCTCCCCAAATCCATGATTGTCATCGGGGGAGGTGTGATTGGAGCAGAAATGGCCTCGGTATTTGGCAGATTGGGGACTCAGGTCACCATCTTGGAATATGCGGATCGCCTCATCGCGGGCATGGATGGTTCTCTGGGAAAAGAACTCAACAAAGTCCTCAAGAAAGAACTGGGCATCGAGTCTCAGCTGAGTCATAAAGTTACCGGAGCTAGTGTCAGTCGAAATAAGGTTACCGTTACTGCGGAGAACAAAAAGGGAGAAGAAGTCTCCTTCAAAGCGGATCTTTGCTTGGTAGCGGTAGGTCGTCGCCCCTACACCGACAATTTGGGGCTGGAAAACATCGGTCTGGAAACCGATCGGGGTCGAATTCCCATCAATGACCACATGGAGACCAGCGTGCCTGGCGTCTATGCCATCGGCGATGTGATTCGGGGTGCCATGCTGGCTCATAAGGCTTCGGAAGAAGGCGTTTTCGTGGCAGAGCACATGGCCGGACATCAGCCTCACATCAACTATCGGGCAATCCCCGGCGTGGTATATACCTGGCCGGAAGTCGCAGGCGTTGGGTATACCGAAGAAGAGCTCAAAGCAGACAAAGTCCCATACAAATCTGGCAACTTCCCTTTCAAAGCTTCTGGGCGGGCGAGAGCCAGTATGGACAACAACTTTGGTTTTGTGAAAGTGCTTTCCCACAAAGAAACGGACGAACTTCTGGGCATGCACATCATCGGACCTCGGGCTGCAGATATGATCATGGAAGGCGTCATGGGACTAGAATACCGGGCTTCTGCGGAAGACATTGCCATTTTCTCTCACCCACACCCGACCTTCTCCGAATCCGTCAAAGAAGCGGCCATGGGAGCCACCGAAAATCGCATCATTCACCTCTAAACGCCTGTGAGCCAAGAAGCAGTTACAGGAAAAGCCATAGATCGCGGCCTAGTAAAACGGCTGCTGCGATACGTGCGACCCTACCGCAAGCAATTCGCCGGAGCCTTGTCCCTCACCATAGGGATTGCCCTATTGAATCCGTTACGGCCAGTCTTGATCCAATACATCCTGGACAACCCGGTGGCGACCGGAAATTCTCAGCTGCTCCGGGTGATGGTGTTTGTCCTAATGACCCTCATCATCGGGCAGGGATTCGTTACCTATGCCAATACCTATCTGACCAATTGGTTGGGCCAAAGCATCATTCGCGACATTCGGAAAGAGGTGTTCAATCACATCATCCGTCTTCGCTTGAGCTTTTTCGACCGCACGCCCATCGGGATGCTCCAAACCCGGACCATCAGTGATGTCGAAACCTTGAACGATGTCTTCACTTCAGGACTGGTGCGCATCCTGGGAGAAATGCTGCAAATCATCGCCATTTTGGCGGCCATGCTCTATGTCAATTGGAAATTGGCGCTGGCAGTATTGACCACGCTCCCCCTCCTCATTTATGCGACGGTGGTGTTCAAGAACAAAGTTAAGGTCTCGTTTCAGCAAGTCAGAAAAGCGGTAAGCGACATCAATTCTTTCATGCAGGAGCACCTGACCGGGATGCAGATTGTGCACATCTTCAATCGAGAGGGAGAAGAACTTTCTCGCTTTGACGAGATCAATACTCGGCTTAAAGGTGCACACGTTAAGTCGGTCTTATACTACAGTATCTTTTTTCCCACGGTAGAAATCATCACTGCCCTCAGTCTGGGAATTCTGGTGTGGTATGGAGCAAGAAATGTGATGCAAGGGGATCTGCAATTCGGGGAATTGGTGGCATTTATCATGTTCACCCAAATGTTTTTCCGTCCCTTGCGGATGCTGGCGGATCAATTCAACGTCCTTCAAATGGGCATGGTGAGCGCAGAGCGGATTTTCAAGATTCTTGATACGGAAGAATTCATTGAAGATGAAGGAAAAGAGTCCTCAATTGCTTCCGGGGAACCGATTGACATTCAGTTTGACCAGGTGCATTTCGCCTACCAGGAACCCAATTGGGTGCTGAAAGACATTCATTTGGAAGTAAAAGCTGGGGAAAGAGTTGCGCTGGTGGGTTCTACCGGATCAGGCAAAACCACCATCATCAACCTACTGAGTCGCTTTTATGAAATTCAGCAGGGGCGCATCTTGATCAATGGGACCGACGTGAAGGATTTTTCGCTCGGCGACTTACGAGCGCTGACCGGCGTGGTCTTGCAGGATGTCTTCCTTTTCTCTGGTAGCATCCGAGACAACATTACCCTGAACAATGCCGAAGTACCTCTCGCTCAGGTAGAGGAAGCGGCCAAGCGAGTCGGGGCGCATGAATTCATTTCTCGCCTCCCAGGTGGGTATGACTATCAAGTACAGGAACGTGGTGCCACCTTATCCTTGGGACAGCGGCAATTGATCGCCTTTGCTCGGGTCTTAACCTACAATCCTCAGATGCTGGTCCTGGACGAAGCTACGGCCAACATCGACACCGAATCGGAAGAAATCATCCAACAGGCCATCGAAACGGTGATGGCAGGTCGTACCTCCATCATCATCGCCCACCGCCTATCTACCATTCAGAAGGCCGATAAAATTGTGGTCCTCAAGCAGGGACGCATCATGGAAGCAGGCACCCACCAGGAACTCCTTCAATTGGGAGGAGCCTACCATCAACTGTATGAAATGCAGTTTGCAGGCTGATTCATTCCCTGCACGAATTTCCACCTCCTGTGTCCGTTTGTTAGATGAATTTGCTACGCTGCTAGCAAAGGGGACACGCTTATTCAATTTGATATAACACCCGTAAATGACTGGCGTACAGTATATTGTATCGCAAGTGATCGCGGTCCAAAACATAACCAAACAAACATCAAGAATTAGCTAGTAGGTAGTAGTTTAGTTAGTGTGTATGGATGAGCC
>JBCCCJ010001037.1:0-3003 GCA_039033615.1 Bacteroidota bacterium | reverse complement strand
GTGTAGCGGGTGGTGGATGCTCCGGCCTCAAATACGAACTAGACTTTGATAACCAAGAACAGCCTGGGGATCAAGTGATTGAGGACAAAGGTGTGAAGATCTTCGTGAATATGAAGAGTTTGCTGTACCTCGTTGGTACCGAATTGGACTATACTGGGGGGCTACAGGGCAAGGGCTTTCACTTTGCCAATCCCAACGCATCCCGCACTTGCGCCTGTGGAGAAAGCTTCTCCGTGTAAAGAGAATTCCGTTCCTCCAAAAGAACCTCTTGTCGCTGCTTTTTGCGAAGCAGTGGCTTTTTTTCGCCCACTTCGCTCCGCAAACCAGCTAGCTATCAGGCATTTTCGATTGATTTTATGGGGCGAAATGGCTACTTTTGAGCCTCGTATGTAATTCCGCAAAGCCCCTTTATGCGCTGGGTCAAGTTCTCGATTTCCCTCTTATTGACCATCCTTTTGATGGGCGTATTGCTCATCCCGTTTGGCAGCCAACCCTTTTCGTTGGGGGCATTTTTCAGTCCTTTTCAGGGGTTTTGGCACAATGCGACACCAGTCCATGAAAGCCAGCCGACGCAATTAGATTTCCCAGAACTCACTGCGCCAGTAGAGATCGTATTTGATGAACGTCAAGTTCCGCACGTCTTTGCCCAGAATGATCAGGATCTATACTTCGCCCAGGGCTATTTGGTTGCCAAAGACCGACTGTGGCAGATGGAATTTCAAACCTTGGCCGCCGCGGGGCGCCTGTCTGAAGTAGTCGGTCGGGGCGACAATGATGTCATCCTGAATCTGGATCGCCAAAATCGACGTAAGGGCTTGGCATTTGGTGCAGAGCGGAGTTTCACCAAAGTACAAGCCGACGACCTGACCATGAAGGCGCTGGAAGCCTACACCGCTGGGGTCAATGCCTATATCGAATCGCTCTCACCAGCCGACCTTCCCTTAGAATACAAACTCCTCAACTACCAACCCGAACCCTGGGAGCCTTTTAAAGCAGCCCTTCTCCAGAAATACATGGCCAATACCCTGGCTGCACGAGCGGATGATATCGAACATACTCATGCGCTGCGCATTTGGGGTAAGGAGCGTTTTGACATCCTATACCCTGAATTTCCTAAGGGAGACATTCCCATTATTCCTGATCAGGATAGCTGGCGACCTAAACGAGTAGGCTATCGCTACCTTCCGGTTGATCCTTCCATTCCTGCGGTTCCGGAAAATTATCATCCAGATTCGCTCTTGCCAGGTCCTTCTCCACGCGACCTCATTCAAAACGATGAACTGAATGGCTCGAATAACTGGGCCGTGTCTGGGCAAAAGTCTGCCAATGGCCGTCCCATGCTGGCCAATGATCCGCACCTAGGATTGAGTCTGCCTTCCATTTGGTACGAGATGCAACTGAGCTCTCCCAGCCACAATGTCTATGGAGTTACCCTCGCGGGTTCACCTGGCATCACCATTGGCTTCAATGATTCCATCGCCTGGGGCGTAACCAATGCCGGGCAGGACGTGATGGATTTTTTTGCGACGGAATTTCGGGATGATCGCCGGAAAGAATACCGCTACGATGACCAATGGCTGCCGATTAAGGAACGAATAGAAACGATCAACATTCGTGGAGAAGCGCCCTACCTTGACACGGTCTTGTACACCCACATCGGTCCGGTCATCTTCGACAAGAATTATGGCAATCAACCCGTTCCTCTGTCCATGCGATGGATGGCCCACGAGCCTTCCAATGAATTGCTCACCTTCCTCCAACTCAACCGAGCTCGCAACTATGATGACTACGTAAAGGCGCTGGAATCCTATGTCTGTCCAGCACAAAACTTCGTCTTTGCCAGTGCTTCCGGGGATATCGCCATCTGGCAACACGGGCGCTACGTCAAGAAATGGGAAGGGCAGGGCAAATTCATTCTCGATGGCTCCCGCAAGGACCATATGTGGGGCGATTTTCTCGATCAAGAGAATAGCCCTCACGTTCGCAATCCAGAACAAGGCTATGTGGCCAGTGCCAATCAGCACCCGACTTCGGATCTGTATCCCTACTATTATACCGGAGGTTTTGAAGATTTTCGGGGCAAGCGCATCAATCAATTGCTTTCCTCCAAGGATACCTTTGATGTGGCTGACATGAAAGCCTATCAGTTGGATACCTACGGAGTTTGGGCGGCGGAGATTCTCGATTTGATGCTGGGAGATTTGGACACGACCGTCTTTTCGCCCACTGATCGACAAGCGGTTCAATACCTCAAGGATTGGGACTATCACTATGATATCGAGAAGATTGCCCCTACCATGTTTCAACTATGGTGGCAAGAACTGAATACCGCCATTTGGCAGGATGAGTTGGCCGTGGCGGGTGTCCCCTTGGAGTACCCCGACTGGAGCACCACCATTCGGATTTTACAAGACAGCGTAGCCTTCTCTTTCTACCAAAAAGTAGGGGACACCGCGAAGATCACTCGGCCTTTCCTGGTCAATCGGACCTTTCATAAAGTCCTCGGCCAACTACAAAATGAGTACCCGGAAATGTCCAATTGGACCTGGGGCAATTGGAAACAAACCAAGATCCGGCACGTGATTCCTTTTCTGGAACCATTTGCTAGAGCGGGTTTGCCGACAGATGGCTTTCGACATATCCTCAATGCGACTGGGGCAACCCACGGACCTTCCTGGCGAATGGTGGTTTCCCTCGGACCAACCATTGAAGCCTACGGAGTGTATCCAGGTGGCCAAAGCGGAAATCCCTCAACGATCTTGTAGCTCACAGAAACGTTATCTCCTGGTCCAAAAGTAGGCCAGTCCTTCTGATTTTCTAATTGTTCCTGTACAAATTTGATGGCGTCCATAGTCGTCCTTTTTTATAAGAGGGCGCAAAGATATATCTTGATCACTAATCTTGCCTAAAAAATATCAGCTTTCGTATTCTATCTCACCAATGTGGCAAATCCCCGGGATTCTCTTCGATCGCCTCGAGGCACTCGGTATGATACCAAATACG
>JBCCCJ010001036.1:0-3005 GCA_039033615.1 Bacteroidota bacterium | reverse complement strand
TGGTTTATAGTGTTCTTTTTTATTTGGTTTATGTGTGAATTCTTTAGGAAATAAATGCACCTCCCAACGACTCTCTAAATGAAAGGGAAGCACAGGTATGATTGGGGGAACCAAATACCATTTTGCGGAACAAGGGATTTGCTCCCTCCTTTTTTCTTTGCCCTTTCTTTCCATTTGCTGTACCTTTCGCCAAACAATTTGATCATGCTGGCGACGATTCAACATTTCCTCAAGGAGTACCGGGAACATCCAGAGGTTTCGGTCTTGACCTATCGCAAAGGGCAGTCTTTGTATCTATTTGGGCAGGTCCAGTTGTTGAGTCAGGGGAAGGAGTATTTCAGCTTTCTGATCGACGATGAATATGAGGACATTGAGGTTCGGCTGAAATATTCTCCACCGATTGGGGAGGAAGAGATTGGGCACATTGGCAGTGATAAGGCTAGCAAAAAGGTCGAGCATCAGCACGTGATTGCGGCGATGATGCAATTGGCCGATGAATGCGAGCGTCTGGAAAAGCCGGAAATCGAAGGCATCACCTACACCCGGGAAGGTATGATTCGTAGGGTGCTGGAGGAACGAAAAGCCAAAGCCAACAAGGCAGAATATCGCATCACCTTCTCCGACAATCCCCACGGGGAGCACGAATTGCTCAACGAAAGAGGGCAACGCTACCGAATCATGTTTCGCGATCGAGAAGCGGAGACTGGTTACTGCACCTGTCCCGATTTTCAAACCAATAAGCTCGGTACTTGCAAACACCTGATGGCCGCTTATGCCTATGCCCGGAAGGCAAACCCTCAGATGTTGATCGAAGAGACGGAATATCCGTTCCTGGAGATTTACCTGGACCCGATCCGCGACTATCAGATCGCCTGGTATGGTCGCAATCCCGAGGAGACGCTCCTCCAAGAATTACTGGCGACCTATTTTGACGAAGATCAACTGATTCGGCCTGATCAGTTGCTGCACATGGCCGAGTTCTTTCAGCAAGTGGCAGCCTTCAAACAGGTGGTGATTCGCCCCGAGGTCTCGCAGGTGGTAGAAAAAGCCTACGACCGTCAACTGCTGGATCGTTTGGCAGATCAGGTAGAACTAGATTTTTCGTGTGTCAAAGCGACCCTTTTTCCCCACCAAAAAGAGGGGGTTCGTTTTGCGACCTTCAAGGATGCAGTCATCATCGCAGATGAAATGGGCCTTGGCAAGACCCTGCAAGCGATCACTACCGCCATCCTCAAGAAGCAGTTACTTGGCTTTACCCGCACCTTGATCATTTGCCCGGCCTCGCTCAAAAACCAGTGGAAAAAGGAAATCGAAAAGTTCAGCGATGAACAGGCTGAGGTGGTAGAAGGCTTCCCGGAGTATCGGGCCAAACGCTACCAAGAAAGTGAAGCCTACTTCCTGATCATCAATTATGAGACCGTGCTGCGAGATTGGTTGGCTATCGAAACTGCTGAGCCAGATTTCATCGTTCTGGACGAAGCGCAACGCATCAAGAACTACGAAACCCGCACCGCTCATGCGGTGAAGCAACTCCCCAAAAAGCATGCGCTGGTCATCACGGGTACGCCCATCGAAAACAAATTGATTGACTTATTTTCGATCATGGATTTTCTCAATCCGCGTTTTCTCACCCCCTTGTGGGAATTCTCCTATCAGCACTGCTACTTCGATCCACAAAAGAAAAACCGCATCACGGGCTACTACAATTTGCAGGCCCTCAACGAGCGGATGAAGCCCTTTTTGCTGCGGCGGGAAAAGCGACAGGTCTTGCAGGATTTACCCAATCTCACCCAGATCGACGTGCCGCTCAAACTCCATCCCTATCAAGAAGACTATCATCGAGGGTTTGCTGGGGCATTGGCCAAAATCATCACCAAGAAATTCCTGACGGCCTACGACATCAATCGCATTTTGATGCTGCTCAACCAAATGCGGATGACCTGTGATTCCACCTTTTTGATCGACAAAGAAACCAACCATTCGCCCAAGCTAGAGGAATTGCGGCATATCCTGACGGAGAAACTAGACGTCAAAGGAACAGGCAGAAAAATCCTCATTTTCTCCGAGTGGGTCCGTATGAATGGTTTGATCGGTCGATTGTTGCGGGAAGAAGACATTGGCTTCACGGAATTGAACGGCAAAGTTCCGGTCAAAAAACGGCAAGCGCTGGTGGATGAGTTTTTCCAAAATCCAGATTGTCAGGTGTTTCTTTCAACCGAAGCAGGAGGAGCGGGCTTGAACCTCCAAGCTGCTGATACCGTCATCAATTTTGAGTTGCCGTGGAATCCAGCCAAGAAAAATCAACGCATCGGGCGCATTGATCGCCTAGGTCAGACCAGCGAACACCTCACGGTGATCAACCTCATCATGCAAAACAGCATTGAGACCAAGATTGCGACTGGTCTGGCTCTCAAGCAGAATTTGTTTGATGGCGTATTGAACGAAGGCAGTCAATTAGATGTGGTAGATTTTTCTTCCAAAGGTCGTTCGCAGTTCTTGAAGCAATTGGAGAATATGTTGGACGACATGGAGCGGATGGAAGCCCAAGAGCAATTGGAAACCGAATCAGAACTCCGGCGAGAACTGGCAGAAGTGGGCCAAGAAATAGAAGACGATGCAACCGGAGAGCCCCTCGCTGCCAATCCAACCCTTTCTCCCACCAAGGAGCCTGAAGAACCTGTTCCCCCAACTCCTTCTGCACCTGCTCCCGAACAGGTAGAAGAAGTCATGAATCAGGGCATGAACTTTCTGGCCGGTTTGTTCAAAATGGCTACTGGGAAGGATATGGGACTGAACGGTAAGGGCGTAGAGGTCAACCGGGAAACGGGTGAAGTGGTGATGCGATTTCAACTCCCTACTCAGTCCTGAGGAAGCAACTTTCCCGCTTCCTTGTGGCAGGGCTGATCATGTTTGCGCAGTACACCAAGCAGGGCCGTGCCATGCGGGCGGTGGCCGACGACCACCAGGCAGCGCTTTCTGTTGGGGTGTCGCTGAACTTTATCTGG
>JBCCCJ010001035.1:0-3006 GCA_039033615.1 Bacteroidota bacterium | reverse complement strand
GCGATGCAGCAGCCCCGATTTGGGGGTGTTGGGCCATGCTGTGCCCCGAAGAATGATCGGCGCGCAGGACGGCACGGTGGGCGATGGGGCTTGCGGAGTGGATGATTTTTGTGATGATACGCCCATGACCGGGGAAGCGAACTTCGCTTGCCCTACGGATGTGATGAGTTGCGACGGAACTCGGGCGATGGTGCAGAATTTCATGGAGTATACCAATGATGCTTGCATGAATCTCTTCACGGTGGATCAGCGCAACCGCATGCGGACCGTGTTGGAGAACAGTCCTCGACGGAAGGAATTGCTCACTTCTAATGCTTGCCAGACCATCGTTGCCCCCCCTACTCCTTCCTTTGTTGCCAATGTGCAGACTGGATGTGCCCCATTAGAGGTACAATTCACCTCGACTTCCCAAGGGAAGCCCACAAAGTACCAGTGGTTCTTCCAGGGAGGCCGTCCCGCTAGTTCTTCCAAGCAAAACCCTGTTGTTAGCTTTCGAAAGCCAGGTAGCTATCCGGTGAGCTTGCAAGTCTCCAATGCCGGAGGCACCCAATCCGAAGTCAAAGAAGGCTTCATCCACGTGCGTAAAGCGGGGATTACCTTGCCTTATGTCGCAGATTTTGAGTGGGAAAGAGACAGTGAATCGGCCATTGAGCAAATTGTCAATCCCCAAGAAGATCAAAGTTGGCGGATCACCCAAGAAGTCAGTCGAGGCGGAAAAGGCGCCATCACCATCAATCAATACGACAACCAACTGAAGGGAGCCATCGACTGGTTCCTGACCCCAGTGCTGGATTTGTCTCAAGAAACCAAACCGATACTTTCCTTTGAGGTCGCCTATGCCGCCTTCAATGAATCCCATACCGATACCCTCGCGGTATTCATTGCTACTGGCTGCGAGACCATCTTCCGAAACATTTACTTCAAAGGCGGTCAACAACTGGCTACTACTAGCCTGGTCGCTCGCCCCTTTAGTCCAGAACCAAGCGAATGGCGGACCGAATACCTCGACCTAAGTGCCTATGCTGGCCAGTCCAACGTACAATTGGCCTTTGTCAGCCAAAATGGATATGGGAATGATGTATATCTGGATGACATCAGAGTCGGTAAAATGCTCGCGCCCAAACCCATTTCGGCCTTCGAAGCCCAACAAGTTTCCGTCTGTGCAGGTAACAGCGTTGAGTTTAAAGATCAATCTCAGTTTTCTCCCACCAAATGGGTCTGGAGCTTTCCAGGCGGGAATCCTGCCAGTTCCACCGAGCAAAATCCTACCGTCAACTATCGGGAAGCCGGCACCTATCCCGTTACCTTGACCACCTTTACGGAAGGGGGGAGCCACACCCTGAAACGCGAGGCATACGTGAGCATTTTGCCACAGCCTGATATTCAGATTCAAGCCCCTACCGATCCGGTGTGCATGGGAGAAGCCGTTACGCTTTCCGTGAGTGGCCTCGAACAACCCATTTGGTCCACCGCCAATGGAGCGAATCAGGCCAGTGGAACCACCATCAACATCACACCGCGCGAAGATGCGACCTACCGGATCAATGGCGAGAGTGAAAACGGATGTTCAGCCACCAGGGAGATTACCATCCGGGTGAAGAAACCTCAACGTCCCCTACAGATCACCCCCAAAGCCATCAGCATTTGTGAAGGAGAAAGCATAGATCTCCGAGCGTCGGGAGGGTCCAATTATCGCTGGGGGCCGACTTCTGGGCTCAACCGTGCCAATGGGCCAATGGTGACCGCTTCTCCCACCCAGACCACCACCTACTATGTCAAAGCAACGGTAGATAATGGGTGTGATTTGCAGGTTCCCGTAACGGTAGAAGTTGATCCTGCTCCTAAGCAAGTCAACATTGCGGCGGACAAACAAGTCTTGTGTCCTGGCGAAACGGCGACGCTTACTGCCAGAGGAGCGGCTTCCTTCACCTGGTTGGGCGGCGGTGGCCTGAACACTCGGCAGGGAGCGCAAGTGTTGGCTTCCCCAACAGGTACCACTACCTATTCCATTCGGGCGGCGTCCCAAGCGGGTTGTGTGGCAAATTTGACTTACACCTTGACAGTTGCGGCAGCTCCCCAAATAGCTCTGAAAGCTAATCTAGATGAAGTCTGTGCCGGAAGTCCGGTCCAGTTGACTGCCAGCGGTGGAAAGACCTATCGGTGGACCACTGAAGGCAACATCACCCCTTCTGCTTCTGCCACCATTCAGGTGAACCCTGCTCAGAATACTCGCTTTTTGGTAGAAGGGCTGAATGCAGCGGGCTGTACCGACACGGCCTCCCTCTTGGTTCGGGTACAAGAAGTCATGCCTCCCGAAATCCAAGTCAGCTCGGCCAGCATCTGTCGAGGAGGGAGCAGCATGTTGCAAGTGATCGCTGCGCCGGGTTCCCGCTATCGTTGGCGGCCTAGCGGTGGACTCAGTGCCACCGATCTAGCCCGTGTAGTAGCTTCTCCCCGCCGAAATACCACCTACACCGTACAAGTCACGCAGCCCAATGGCTGCAAAGCAACGGCCACCACCACCATCAACATCAACCGGGGCCAGCGACCAGAAGCAGCCTTCTCAGTCGAGAAAACTGTAGCCTGTGCTGGAGAAAGCATTCAGTTTCAGGGGGAAGCCAAGGGGGCAGCAGAATATTTTTGGGAATTTCCTACCGGATTTCCCACCACTTCGCGGGAACTCAATCCCAAGGTGCAGTTTTTCAATCCTGGCAGCCATGACGTCTTTTTGCGGGTAACTGGCTGCGATGGACAAACAGATGATGTGGCCCGCTATCGAGTGATCGAAGTCAATCAGGGATTTGAGGTGAGTTTGAACCAATCAGATCTCACCATTTGTCGGGGAGAAAGCCTCGAATTGATGGCTGAAGGAGGGGACTCTTACCAATGGAGTCCTGCGATTGGCTTATCTGCTACTTCTGGAGCAAAGGTGGTAGCGAGTCCCTCGGTCACCACTACCTATACTGTCGAAGCGACCAACTCTGGTGGCTGTGTGGCCAAGCAACG
>JBCCCJ010001034.1:0-3008 GCA_039033615.1 Bacteroidota bacterium | reverse complement strand
GGCAGGGATGACGCGGAGCCGGTCTCCGACGAGTCGTGCGGCGCGGTCGGCGACGGCGCGGACTTGGTCCTCGCCGCAGACGGTGACGAACTTCAGCGCGTCGGCGACGTAGGGCGCGATGGAGGGACACCGAATCTGCGGAATGCCTTCCAGCGCGGCGAACTCGTCGACTAACGAGTCGGCCGCTGCGTCGCGGACGTAGGCGTAGCTTTCGGTGGCGTGGCACGCGATGACGTTGCCGAGGTTCAAGTCGCGCAAGACGCAGTCGACGGCTCGTTGGGAGGCGTCCGGCGGCGGCGGCCGTGCCTTGAGCAGCGTCGCCTGTCTCGCGGGCGCGAGCTCGAGTGTCGCGGCGCCGTTGAAGCAGACGCAGGTCAGGGTCAAGTCCATTTCGTCGATGAAGCGCTGCAGCGCCGCCGACGGCCGGCCCGTGGCGATGATGACGCGCTTTTCGGCCTTTAAGACGGCGTGGCGCAGGCTTCGCAGCGTGCGGGGCGTCAGCGTCTGCGCGGAGCTCAGCGTCGTGCCGTCCATGTCCAGAACGAAGCCCCGCACGCCAGTCGTCGTTTGCATCGTCGTCGTCGACAGCGCAGTCGTCCCCGAGGCGAGCAACAAGAGCGCGGCGAGCACGGCCATGAAGAGTTTTCGGATCTGACGTCGCGACGAGAGGGTTCGCGTCGTGAACACACACCACCAACGTCGTGAAGCAAGCTCGTCAAGCAACAAGAAGAAAACGAAGACATCTTCTATGACGGAGGAGTGCCTGGTGTCGTCGTCGACGCTGGCGGAGGCCCGGAGGAAAATATATTTAAACGGATCATCTTCGAACGCCCGTTGGTGACCGCCAAATCGCTCAAGGCAGTGAGTTTGGTACTTGGGTAAAAAGTTGGAGGCGTGGGTGCCTGCGCCTTCCAATTGCCAGCAATGTCTCCCCGTCAGCAGGGCCGCCCTTGAAGGACTGCAACCCGGAGAAGCAGCATAGGCCTGATGAAACAAAGTCCCTTGGCGTGCAATTCGGTCGAAAGCAGGCGTCTGGACCCCTGCGTATCCATAAGCCGAAGTATGAGGGTACGATTGGTCATCCGAAATCACCAGGAGGATGTTGGGGCGCGATTGCCCCCTATCCGTTGCCGAAGTGGAAGACGTACAAGAAAGGCCCCAGGTAGTTGCCCATAAAAGCAACAGATAGGGGGCTAGATTGGTGGTTGGTAGCTGAATCATGAGAAGGAGTAGAAAAGGAACCTACACAAAAATGCAATAGGCCCACATGCGGAAAGGGTTGAGCAGGGGTCAGGGGTCAGAAACTCACCTTTGGTCTACCATGTCAAGTTTTTCTTTGATTCTTGGGACAAGGAGAAGGAAAATGAACAAGCCCCTTGCATGGCAAACAGGAACTTTGTTGTTTGCAATCAGGCAAAAACATAATGCCTTTTAGCCAGCTAAAATAAATTCATGGCAAAAATCATCACCATCTCCAATCAGAAAGGCGGCGTGGGCAAATCTACCCTCGCCCTCAACCTTTATTCTCACTTCATTGGGAATGAAGCCAGTTGCACCCTGGTGGATACCGATCCGCAGGGAAGCGTCACCAAATTGGTTGATGCGTATTCCTCTGACAAAAACCGTCGGAACGTCACCCTTCTCCGCGCCGAAGAGATGAATGGGCTGGAAAGCATCCTCAGCTTGGATACCGACGTGGTGGTCATTGACACCCCTCCTTATCTATCTGAAGACCTACCCGGCATTTATTCTCTCTCGGATTTTGTATTGGTTCCCATCCAGCCGAATCCCTTCGATGTGCTGGCCGTCCAAGATACCATCACCCTGATTCATCAAGCCAAAGAATTGCGCCCGGAGATCAAAGCCGCGATGGTGCTCAACCGAGTCATCAACCGAACTTCTTTCACCAATGAAATTCGAGAGCTGTTGGAGAGCTATGACATTCCCATCCTGAACACCCAAATCTATACGCGTGTTGCGTATGGTCGCTCCCTGCTATATGAAAACAGCGTGGAAGGTCGGGACACCAAAGCTGCCAATGAGATCGGTGCCTTGGCAGGCGAGTTGCTCACCCGCATGCTGACTTAATTGGCCTTATTAACAGCAAAAACATTGAAATGATTTTGCTTTTTTTGAGTAAAACCTTTTTGCCAATAAATATTAAACATGGCAAAAAGGCAAAATTCATGCTTGCCTCCTCAAGCTTTTCCGTTCCTCTTCTCTGAGATCCCTCAAAAGTCTGTACAGCTACAGGCAAAGTATCCTTGAGTTCTCCTTATTGGTCATTTTCCGTCCATTTCCGGGACTTTTACCCCAAATCTTACCAGTAGATAGAAAACAAGGGGTGAATCGCTCAGGAGCAATATTTTCCAGACCCTCTTTTTCCCAATGCTCGAAAGCCCAAGCGGAGGCCTACATTTGGCCGCATTCCCAACTTAACAGCAAAACCTAATTGCCTTTTATTGCTTAACGCCTTTTTGCCAGTAAAAATATTTTGCTACCTTAGCGGCAGAACCTAGTCCATTCCGTCATGAACGAAGAAACGAAACGCAAACTTGCTGCTCTGCGGCAGGCTTCTCAACAAGGCCCTAGAGAAACCATTTCTCCCATCCAACAGCGGACCCCACCCAAACCCAAAGCAAAACGTGGCCGACCTTCCACCAAGGAAGAAGGAGTCAACTATGTGAAGGTAACCTCTCGCATTCCAGAGGATACCCTCCTGCAAATGAAAATGGCTTTGCTAACTACCCACCGCCAATTCAAAACCCAAGACGAATTGATCAGGGCAGCGATAGAAGCCTTTGTGAGTTTGGACGAAGCTCCTGAATAGGGTTTTGCCTTATTGGATAATCGCCTTTTTGCCAGCAAAAACACTATGCTGGCAAAAAGGCGATTTGCTTTTGTAGGATTCCCAGTTCGATATCAAATCCACAGTGCTTCAAGTCCGACCCCCAGATTGTTGCGGTTCATGATGAGTACGCAATTGTCTAAAAGCAACAGAATCGGGG
>JBCCCJ010001033.1:0-3010 GCA_039033615.1 Bacteroidota bacterium | reverse complement strand
TTCGCTGGAATGCTGGCGCCTCGGCGATGATCCGGCCGGGGCGCCCACGCTCGTCGGAGGGCTTTACGGTGTGAGTTTTGACCGCACATTTTGCGGCGAAAGCATGTTCAGCCGCGCAACTACACCCCATTTGATCTTGAACAAGGATTTCATAAGACCCAGGGCAAAGCTCTGATACTTGTTCCGGCTTGGATGCTCCGTCCAGGAAAAATTGATAGGTTCCTCCCCCACCAAATGGCAGGATCATCACTTCCCCATCGCAGGCGGTCTCACAACTGCTGGCTTGGGTGGCGATTTCTGCGAATAGGGGCTCTGGCTGAGCCAGCTCAAACTGACCCGTCCACGGACAACCGAAGACATCCTGTACTTCGACTTCATAGTTCCCGGCACAAAATCTAGTGGCCAAGGCAGCTACTTGAGGAGCGCCATTGATCCAATATTGGTAGGGCGCGGTTCCCCCCTGTATGTCAATTTCTGCTTCTCCTTTGCAATCTCCCACGCAACCGACCCCTTTGGTTTGGATGTGGCCAGACAAAGGAATGGGAGCTTCCAGCCTTGCTGACTCGGTGGTTTCGCAACCAAGAGAATCCTGAACCAGAATGGCTACTTCGCCTGCACAATGTTCTTGACTGATTCGTGGGCTGCTGCTGCCATTGACCCAATATAGATACCCCCCATTGCCACCGAGGGCGACGAGCTCGATTTCCCCATCGCAACGATCTAGGCAGCTCGGAGGAGTCGTTGAAACGGCTACTTCCAGAGGAGCAGGCTCGTCGATGGAAACGGTATCTAGCCAGGGACACCCGTTGGCGTCCTCTATCCGCACCTCATAAGGCTGAGCGCAAAGATTCTCAACCAGATTGCTTCGAGAAACCCCATCCAACCAGGTGGCATAAGGTTCCATCCCTCCGCTGATTTCCCAAGTAATTGCTCCATCGCAGCTTCCAAAACAACTGGCTGACTGGACCGAGAGACTGGCAACGACCGGATCTGGCGCAACAATCTGCAAGCTGCTGTCCCAGCTACAACCTAGGCTGTCTTCGATGTGGATGCTGGTTTCTCCCGCACAAAGTCCATGTATCAGGGAATCAACGGGGTCTCCGGCGATCCAAAAGGCGTACGCACCCGTCCCACCAGTTGCCTGAAGGGAAATGACCGCATCGCAGGTGGTGGCACAACTTGGATCGGTCAACGTGAGGCTTACTTCCAGCGGGACTGGTTCCTCCAAAGTCGCATTGGAAGAAAACGAACATCCGTTCTGATCTTGAACCTCAATCGAATAGCTGTTGGCACACAAATTCGAAAGCAAAGAGTCAGCAGGACTGCTGTTTTGCCAGAACTGATAGGGCGCACTGCCACCGCTGGCCTGAATGAGGAGAGCGCCGTCGCAGCTATTGGGACAAGAGGGAGCCTGTGAAACGAGGCTAGCCACCAAGGGGAGAGGTTGGGCGAGGGTCTGCGTTACCAGATCCATGCATCCGGCTGCGTCCCTGACTTCAATCAGATGGGTGCCTGCTGCCAATCCATTGAGCTGCAAGCCATTTTGCCAGGTTCCGCCTAATAAGCGGATTTGATAGGGTCCCTGTCCATTCAGGACGTAGGCAAGTACCGAACCATTGTTCCCGTTGTAGCAGGAAGGATCGGTCCCACTGATGCTCACGGAAATCTCCCTGGGCCAGACCGTGGCTTGGGCGGTGTCTTGGCATCCGTTGATATCGGTACCAATGACCTGGTAGGTAGTGGTATCAGTAGGGCTCACCCAGGCATTGTTTCCGTTGGTGGACAACAAACCAGGGCTTGAAAGCCAGGAGTAGGTACTGCCCCCTTGGGCGGTCAAGGCCAAAGAATCTCCCGGGCAGATGGTGCCTTGCGAGGGATTGAGGGAAACATTGGCTTGGCGAACCCTCACATACACCGAATCCAACGCCATACAGCCAAGAAAATAGGCTCCCTGAACCACATACCAGCCTTCCATAGCAGGGGTGGCAGCAGAGATGACCGGGGACTGAAGAGAGGAGGTGAAGCCATTCGGTCCACTCCAAGCGTAGCCGAGGGCTTCTTGTTCGGTTCCTAGCTGAATGGATTCGCCTACACAGACCGTATCTGAGATCCCGCTGATGCAACACTCTGGGCTGCAATCCCATAGGGCAGTTAGGATGGTATTTTGGCTGGGGTTGTAGCGTACCACAAATCTCAAGGCAACGGTCCAGTCAGGAATCTCTAGGTGAAGGCGCGCCCCTTCATAGGCAGTACCGGAGAGGGAAAAATCTGCGGGGAGATTGGTGCGATGGAGGAGAGAATCTTGAAAGGGAATGCCTTGCCCATACATTTCTACAAACCCGGGCAAACAACTGCTAGGATCCATGGCGGTCATGGGGGGAAAGCCCTGGGGATTGGTGAAATAGTTGGGGCCGTTGCAATTGCCGCCGAAGTAGGGCATGCTGCCCGCGAAGGTGGCGTTGCCATTGATGTCCAGATAAAAAATATCGGCGGCATCTGGCACATCAGCCGTGGTGAAGTCGAACGCTACTTGGGGCTGGCAATTTCCCAACCAAATGAAGAAGGTATCGGTAGGACTCCCTCCCAAGATGGGATCAAAGCTGGCTCTGAGCGTATCTCCGCAAACCAGGGTGTCCACCTGACCGAACAAAGGAAGATAGGCGATCAGGAGGATGAAACTCATCCTGAAAGTTAGTGTGACTCGCATGATAGAGAAGTTGTGGGATAGGGGAAAACAGGGAACAGGGATCAGGGTTCATATGTAGCAAACTGCATCATTAAAATGGCAGCGATAGAAAAATTAGGAGCGATGACACCACCGAGTGAATGTTGTCTACTTAATGCCGTGAGTGCCTCAATTTGGTCTTCACTAAAGCCAGTAGTGCCTATCACTGGACAGCAACCGGATTCAATAATCATCTTGGTATGTTCATAAGCCACTGCTGGTGCTGTAAAATCCACCACCACATCAGGCTTTTGTACAGCAAGGCAGTGGCGCAGATCATCTCGA
>JBCCCJ010001032.1:0-3011 GCA_039033615.1 Bacteroidota bacterium | reverse complement strand
GTTCCAAGTTGTGATACACATACCCTTCCGGCAGCTGGTCGACCAGGATATCCCGGGCGTAATCCTCAGTGGCTTGCAATAAGTCAGAAGTAATGGCGATCATACCCAAAAGAATAAGCTGGTGAGGACAAGTTAGGGTTTTTCAATCAGTAGGGAAAATATGCCTTCCTCCCAACTCATAATTTTCAATCCAACTCCCCATAGTCCGTACTTTCTGCGTAATTTGGCGGCAAATTTTGGTAACAAGGAGAAATCTATGAAAGCCTTACTGTCTGCTTTGGCCTGTATCCTACTGCTGTGGAGTTGCGGCAAGCAGGTCTCAGTCCAACAAGAAATGAACTCTCAGACCGACAGCGTATCCTATGCGCTCGGAATGGACATTGCCCGGTTTTACGAAAAACAGACTGTCCCCTTGAATCCTGATTTGGTATTTCTGGGAATGAGAGATGTCCTGCAAGAGGATGGAACACCTCGCTTCTCCAATGAAGAAGCAGCGGAATTGATCACAGCTTTTCAGCAAGTGCTGGCCCAGAAGCAATCCGAGGATCAACAACGGCTGGCTGCGGAGAATGACATCCGAGGCAGGATGTTTTTGCAGACCAACAAAACCAAGGATGGGGTGATAGAGCTGCCTTCTGGCCTCCAATACAAAGTATTGTCCACCGGAGTCGGAGCCCCTCCAACTGCCAGCAACGTGGTCAAAGTGAGCTATCAGGGACGTCTCCAGGATGGGACGATCTTTGAGACCTCCGAAGATGCTGGCGGAACTGTCGACGTAGGAGTAACCGAGGTGATTCCGGGTTGGACCGAAGCCCTGCTGATGATGAAACCCGGAGACAAATGGGAATTGTTCATTCCCCCCGATCTTGCCTATGGCTCTGCGGGACGTTTGCCGACCATCGCCCCCAATTCTATCGTCATCTTCGAATTGGAATTGCAAGAAATCGTTCGTTGATTTCTTAGCAAATGTGTAATTTTGCGTCCGATTTGTTTTCACTTTTCTACTCAATCCCCTAGGGCGTTTAACAAAGCATCCCATGCAAGAATCAGTAGCCATTCTCTGTGCCGGTGGTCCGGCTCCCGGTATCAACACCGTTGTGAGCACCATTTCCAAAGTCTTTTTGAAAGACGGGTATAGAATCCTGGGTCTCCACGATGGATACCAAAACCTGTTCAACGGTGAAGCGGACGTCGTGGACATCGACTTTACCTTTGCAGATCGGATCTTCAACCTAGGAGGTTCTGCCCTGCGCATGAGCCGCAACAAGCCCAAAGATCACGAGTTCACCAGTGATTTCTTCCTCGACAACAATGTGAAATTGCTGGTAACTGTTGGAGGAGACGATACCGCTTCTACGGCCAATCGCCTCACCAAATACCTCAAAGAGAATAACGTGGACCTCCAGAACATCCACGTGCCCAAAACCATCGACAACGACATTCCTCTGCCGCACAACGCGCCTACTTTTGGCTTCAATTCTGCCAAAAACGAAGGGGTCCACATCGGGCACACGGTATATGAAGATGCCCGCACCAGTGGCAACTGGTTCGTGGTTTCTGGCATGGGACGCTCTGCTGGCCACCTCGCTTTCGAGATTGGCCTGAGCTGCCACTTCCCCATCATTGTGATTCCGGAGATGTTCAACAAAACCGAAATCACCTTCCAGAAAATTGTAGACCTGATCATCTCTTCCATGATCAAGCGCCGCATCGACGGAGTCTTGCACGGAGTAGCGATGGTCAGTGAGGGGGTATTCCACTTCCTCAGTGACGATGAAATCCGCAACTCCGGCATTGATTTCACCTTTGACGATCACGGACACCCGGAATTGGGCAATGTCAGCAAGGCCCACATTTTCAATGTCTTGGTACAGAAGCGTCTCAAAGAACTAGGCATCAAGATCAAGAGCCGTCCGGTAGAATTGGGCTACGAACTGCGTTGCTGCCAGCCAGTGGCTTTTGACCTCACCCACTGCACCATGTTGGGGATGGGCGTTCGCAAATTGTTCCACCAAGGCCATACCGGATGTATCGTTTCGGTGGACTACGAAGGCAAAATCATTCCGGTATTCTTGTCTGACATCGAAGATCCGGAAACTGGTAAAATTCCTCCTCGGGGAGTGAATGTGGATTCAGAACTGGCGCAGATGGTGTTCAGCGACATGCACGTCATCGATCCTTCTGACTACGAAGCGGCCAAGGCGTATGTGGACAATCCCGAAGCTTTTGACTTTTGCAACCTCCTGAACTGGGAATTCAATCCCCAGGCAGCTCGCCCATAAGCGATCAACTCATGTTTGCGGCATAGATGACCACACACCTTATTTTCAGTAGCCCGATTCGTTCGGGCTACTTTTTTTGTGCCAAATAGGTCAGGTAATCTACGACCTGATGGAGTTGGGCTTCTGTCAATTGCTTGATAGGAGGCATGTGGCTGTTGCGTCGATAGCTTTGGGGAGCTTGCGCAAAGGCGACGATATCTGCCCGCTGCCAGTATTCCGTGAGGTTCTTCGGCGCGTGAAAGTCCGGGGCCATGCTGCCTCCGTTTCCATCCAGGGCGTGGCATTTTTGGCAATTGACCCGATACAATTCATAGGCCTCCCCTAATTCTGGTTGGTCGGTGGGAAAAAAGCGCTGATAGCTTTCCGAATGTGAACGAAGTTCGATTTCTGTCAGCCCAAACGGCCAGGAAAGATGTTTGTCCACCTTGGCTCCTTGCTCCCACACCAGATAAAAGGGGCTCATCTCCTCCTCTTTGCCTTCCGGCCAGACTTGGCCTTCCCTTTGTCGCAAATCTCGAAACGCCAGGTAGCCCCCACCACCAGCCAGCACCTCCGCACAAGTCTGAATGGGCGCATAGCCATCTTTGCAAAAGAATTGCACCTCAGCTTTGTTACTGTCCAAGTCATGCTCCGCGAGTAATCGTCTCAACAGCGGCCCAAAGGCATAGGCTTCATAGGCCACCCTTCGTAGGTCACCACCGATTCAAGATTCATCATGTGACGCATAAT
>JBCCCJ010001031.1:0-3012 GCA_039033615.1 Bacteroidota bacterium | reverse complement strand
GAAAGTCTTTGATCAACTGGATAACTGGCTCTAAGCCAGCGGCTACCGAATAGCCTCCCTTGAATGGGTGGCGACGAAAGAATAAATGAAAAACGGCTTCGTGCTGGTGCATACCTGCCTTCCAGAAACCATAAGACATGGTCAACTGGTATAGGTCAGTCAGAAGAGCGTGCGACATACGGGTTAATTGGGTAAGGGTTTCTTCAGCAATGTACGGCTTTCCGGGAAAAGAAACGCGAAGAAATAGGGCCACGGCATGCCGTGGCCCTACAAGGAAATTGGTTACGTTTCAGAAATGAGGCTACTTCTTGACGAAGAGCTTAGTCTTGGATTCGTAGGTTTCCAGGTTCAGCACCTCGATGCTGTACACTCCATCAGCCAAGCCACCCAAGGAGAAAGAAACGCCTTGCTGGGTGATGCTCTCCTGACGAAGGCGCTGGATGACTCTACCAGTTGCATCAAGCATCTTGATTTCGAACATGCCACTGACATTGTCAGATGGCGTAAGAAAGAGGTTCTCAGAAGCGGGATTAGGATACAGCGTAAATTCGAAACCAAAGGTCTGGTCCATCACTACTTGCCGAGTTTCGGAGTAGGAGAAGGAACCATTCAAATCAACCTGACGCAAGCGGTAAAACAAGCGATCTACCGATACATCATTGTCGAGGTAGTCATAGCGGCGAGGATCGTTGGTGTTGCCAGCGCCCTGCACTTCGCCGATTTGCTCGAAGGTCATGCCGTCGATGCTTCGTTCAATGCCAAAGTAGGCATTGTTTTCCTCCACTGCCGTTACCCATTCCAAACCTACGGTCTGGGTACCCACTTGCTCAGCTTCGAAGGACAGCCACTCTACGGGGAGCGTGGCGAGGTCTTGGGTGTTGAAGGAAACTTCTACCGCATTGACATCATCCAAGCCGTTTCCAAAGAATCCGGTAGAGAAGTCATCATTTTCAGAGTAGTTGGGACTACCGGAGGTAGTAACCGTAAAGTCTACTGTGAGGGCGTGAACTCTTGGAGCGCCAGCAGCAAGTTCAATTCCAGAAAGCCCTGCGGATGGACGAGAAGCTCCGTAGAGGACCCGTTGCTGATACTCTACCCCAAAATAGGTTTTGGGCAGTTGAACGGAATTGGCTCCAACAATGCTGATATGTCCACCTGCTCCCCACTCATTTTCCATCAAGGAAAAGGAGACACTCGAAAAGGCTAAGCTCGGAGTTTGGTAAGTAACAGAGAGGTTGACTGCTCCTAACTCAATATCAGTAGCACGATTGTTTTGAAGATATAGCTTCACTTGCTCAGTGCCACCGACCCCACTTACCTTTTCATAGAAAACGGTAACATCCTGGGCCCACAAACTGGCTGGTAAGAGCAAAAGAAGAGGCAGAAGAAAGCGCATAGTTTTCATAATAATGGTCGCTTTAATTAGCAATAGCCGGATAGGTTGCATTAGGTTATCGCGGTCTGTTGCGGGATTAGTTACGGGTTAAACCAAACTTGAAGAAGTTATTCACAATGAGGAGCAGATCAGAAGCATTGGTAACGATGTCATGGTTGACATCACTGGCACCGAATACAAAGGAGAAGTAATTGAATACCAATATATTGTAGTCAGAAGCATTGATGACGCGGTCGCCATTCACATCTCCAGCTATCATCCCGTAGGTTCCTCCCCCAAGATCTTCCATCGCGGCGTTTGGCATACCAGCGAGCGTGTAGGCATTAGTCAAGCTGGTCAAATCATATAGCATGACCCGGCCAGAGCGATCTACCGCAATCTCCGTACTTACTCCCAAGTGATTCAGGGTCCGAACCGTGAAGTAGTAAGACAAGTCAGGATCCAATCCTTCCATGGTCAACAAGTTCCGGGCGTTGGTTTCCAGAATCAAACCTTCATCGCTCAAGAGTCCCGCCCGCTGTTGAATCACAGTTCCAGGATTGTTGGCGTCCAGCGCTTGGACCAGCACCCAAGTAACGATGCTATCCAGATCAGTGGTAGTTACCGTCTCAGTTCCAGCGTAGTTGTAAGGCGCCACGCTAAATGGCTGTGCATTGGGTAAGAAGCCATTGCTGGCAATCACCGTCCGCATTCTACCGGTATTCGCGTCGTAGGCTCCCTGCATCATGACCTTCATGGCCACTTTCGGATCAGGGGTACAAACGTCGGTGCATTCTTCGAGCGATACCTTCAGTTCGCCTTGTCCAGTGTAGTCTCCGGTGTAGAAGAACTTCCCAAAGATGCCTTTGTCAGGAGTTTCGGTATTCGCTCCATCTCCCAACTGGAAGCCTTTGGCGAAGGAACCAGGCTTATGGGACAGGTTCAGTACTTTGTTTTTGAACTTGAGCTTACCAGTCAGTTTAGACTTGGTCGCATCCAATTCGTAGTAATCCCAGGCCGGGTGGTTCTCATCATACGCGCCAGGCCAGAAGGAACGCCCCTCGAAGTCCTGCTCTCCCCAGTCTTTGTAGTTGTTGAACCACAATTCGAGTTCCCAACGCTGGTTAGAGTTCTGAGAGTGAATCAACAGTCCTTCCAATTTCGCAGTGCCATCGGTGTAGGTGAGGAATTTCCGGTTGTCAGGAGAAAGAATGTATTTCCCAGTGGAAGTTTTTTCACGCAGATCCAAGCTGATGGACCAGTCTCCGCCTGCCCACTCCGTAGGCTTACACAGACCGTGCGCACTTTCTACTACTTCGATGGCAACTGGATTAGACTCACGGTAGCTATCACAACCGACCCGGCGTACGCAACGCAGGAAGTAGGTAGTTTCACTCAGCGGTCCTGGATCATAATCCGGAGCGTTTGAATTCGGGATCATGGTCCACTGGTTCTGAGGCGTATTGGGGTTGGTGGTCATCAACCACACAAACTCATAATCGCCCGTGCCAGTGGTCGGCAAATTTTTGCTAGTCAGCGGTGCTGGATCGTACGGAATGATACAGGTCGCATCTCCTCCTTGGATAGAACCACCGCCAGTGATGTTATCCCAAAATCCCAGGCATATGATGTAATAG
>JBCCCJ010001030.1:0-3014 GCA_039033615.1 Bacteroidota bacterium | reverse complement strand
CTCGTAGGTTTCAAAAACCTACGAGGTCTCGCTCCTTGTTGTAATAGATTTTCTTCAGAAGTTCCGATTTTGTGTAACTCATTGATAGATAGGGCTTAACAGTGTTGAAAATCTCTACTAACTCAGGGGGCAAAAACAAAGTATCTCCTGGCTCCAGCTTGGCTTTGCCATTGGAGAGCAGTTGCTGGTGTAATTTCCGTCGGACTTTGCCCCCAAATACAGACTTCTGAATCCGATACAGGCCCGCGGCCTGGAGAGATTTGGCCAGCTTGGTGCGAGAAGCAAGAATTGCCTGCGGCAGATAGGGGTTTCCGGTTGGAAACCCTCCCCGGCAGGAAACCCTTTTCAGAGGGTAGAATCTTTGATTCAGAAGCAGAGCAAATGAAAAATGGAAAACCGAAAACTTGTCCTGAACGATAGTTGAAGGAACGAAAATGAAAAAGGGTCCATCGCTCTAGCCTTTCGCCAAGGGCGAGCGAGAGGTGCCTAAAGAGTCGACCGGAGGGAGAGTCTGGACCGCAGGGGAAGACGGAGCGACAGCGAACCTCGGCAGGGACCGACCCCTGAGGAGCATGGGTTTCCTCAGGGGTCTCGCCCACCACAACCGTTGAATACAAAAAGCCGTATATTGGCACGCTACATCCTTGATTATGGAGAGAATGCCCTTGCTTTTCTGGTGGAAATTGATCTGTTCGTTGGTTGTGTTTGGTGGCATGATTGGGCCTGTCGTGGGGCAAAGTGATGCCGACAATTTGTGCCAGGGGCATTATTGGACGGAGGCCAAAGCCAAGCGAACCCATGAGTTGTGGCAAAGTCAGCTGACCAGTCTGAATGCTTGGGAAGAGCGGGCCGCTCGGATCAAACAAGGGATCTTAGAAGGGGCAAAATTAGATCCCATGCTGCCTCGTTTTCCGATGAATCCTGTTTCGCGCTCCCTGCGAAAGATGAAGGGGTATTCGGTGGAAAACGTAGCTTTTGAAAGCCTACCAGGGGTGTTTGTTACGGGTAACGTCTATCGACCTTTGGGACTGCCAGGACCCTTTCCGGCGATTCTTTCGCCTCATGGTCATTGGCAAGATCCTCCGGGGCGCATGCGTGAGGATATGCAAAAACGTTGTGCGGCACTCGCCAAAATGGGAGCGGTGGTATTTGCTTACGACATGCAGGGATATGGGGAGAGCACCCAATTCTCCCATGAGATGCCTCAAACCCTCAAGGCCCAGTTGTGGAATGGGCTGCGAGCCGTGGATTATGTGTTGACCCTGCCGGAAGTGGATGCTTCTCAAATCGGGATCACTGGCGCTTCAGGCGGAGGCACTCAGTCGATTTTGCTTACGGCTCTGGATTCCCGAATCAAAGTTTCTGTGCCTACGGTGATGGTTTCTGCCCATTTCTTCGGTGGTTGTTTTGGGGAAAGTGGCATGCCCGTTCATAAGAGTCGGGATCATCAAACCTCCAATGTCGAGATTGCGGCTTTGGCGGCACCGCGTCCCATGATGCTGATCTCTTGTGGGGGCGATTGGACCAAGAATACCCCTGAAGTGGAGTATCCTTACGTGCGCCATATCTATCAATTGTTCAACCAAGCCGATCAAGTCGAGAATGTCCACTTGCCCGATGAGGAGCATGACTATGGGCCTTCCAAACGTGCAGCCATGTATCGCTTCATGGCCAAGCATCTGCGGCTGGATCTTCGTCAGGTAGAGAAGAAAGGGGAAATCAATGAATCTTTCATCGAATTATTGAGCCCAGAGGAATTGTCCGTTTTTGGACCTGGCCATCCTCGCCCGGAGTTTGCCGTGATAGGCGATCGCTCGTTGATGAAGTTGTTGGATTATCCCCCTAATCCGGAAGAAGATGACCGATCTTATGGCCCCAGTTCGGTGCCTGATCGGATCATGGTGAATATCCAGGCCAATCCGGCCCGGGACATCGGCGTGAGCTGGCGAACCGATATCAGTGTGAGGGCTGCTTTTGGACAAATTGTAGAAGCGGATCCGACGCCTGATTTTTTGCAAAAGGCAGTGATGGAACCTGCGCACACGGAATCTCTTGTGCTACGGGAGGGCATGTCTCACCACCACCGGGTGCGCTTTCGGAATTTGAAGCCTGATACCCGCTACCTCTATCGGGTGGGAGACGGCCAAGTCTGGAGCGAATGGCTGCAAACCAGCACGGCAAGCCTGGAGCCGGAACCCTATTCTTTCCTGTACTTCGGAGATGCCCAGAATCAGGTCAAATCCATGTGGTCTCGAGTGATCCGGGAAGCAGCCATTACCGCTCCCAAGGCGGACTTCATGTTGCATGCCGGGGATTTGATCAATCGGGCGGAAGTCGATGCAGAGTGGGGAGAATGGTTTTATGCGGGGGGATGGCTCTATGGTATGATGCCGACCATGGCGACCCCTGGCAATCACGAATACCAGCGGATTCCACCTGAAGATCGTAAGGCCTTGAGTGCCCTCTGGCAACCTACTTTTGCCTTGCCCAAGAATGGTCCGGCTGGCCTGGAAGAAACGGTCTATTACGTGGATTATCAGGGGACTCGTTTTGTGTCTTTGGATACCCCGGCGATGTTTGAGGACAGTGCTTCTGCGGTACTCCAAGCGGAGTGGTTGGATGAACTCTTGTCTGACAACCCCAATCAATGGACCATTGTGACCCATCACCATCCCATCTATTCGCTGCGGGAAGGGCGAGACAATCCTGATTTGCGGGGTCTGCTCCAGCCGGTTTATGAAAAATATGGAGTTGATTTGGTGCTGCAAGGGCACGATCACACCTATGGCCGGGGACGAAATCTGGCCGAAGGCACCCGAAAAGCCGTCAATGGCGGCCCGGTTTACGTGGTTTCTGTCAGTGGACCTAAGATGTACGACCTGACGACCGATCCCTGGATGGAGCGGGTGGCGAGCAATACCCAATTGTTTCAATGGCGTAGATTTCTTGGTTTCAGGATCCCACAAGAGGAGGGTGGAAGTCTAGGTATAGGCTGATCATGCCCTTGGAGATTT
>JBCCCJ010001029.1:0-3017 GCA_039033615.1 Bacteroidota bacterium | reverse complement strand
GTTATTTTTTGAGTATCACTAAATGAACTTTGCCTTACTACCTGATGCTGGTACATCGTGTGAGCGAGTTGCTGGTAAGGAGGCGACTTGCCGCTCCTGAAGGATTAGGCAAATAATAGCAACGCTTCATATAATGGAACGTTGACTGGTTCAGAAATGTTTATCTTATCAAGGAATTATCGGTTAGAAAAGATTACATGAAACAATCAGAGTTGATTCTGAATCCGGACGGCTCCATCTATCATTTGGGCCTACATCCAGAAGATATTGCCAGCAAAGTGATCCTGGTCGGAGATCAGGACCGGGTCGATCAAATCGGAACCCATTTTGATGAAATAGATCAACTCCATCAGAAGCGGGAGTTCCGAAGCCTGACTGGTTGGTACCAAAAGCAGCGAATCACCGTCTTGTCGACCGGGATCGGAGCAGACAATGTCGACATCGTGTGGCATGAACTGGATGCGCTGGTGAATTTGGACCTGAATACTGGGACTCCTTTGCCGAATCCGACGGCCCTCAAAGCTTTGCGCCTGGGAACCTGTGGGGGATTGCAAGCCCGCTTATCGCCGGGGAGTTTGGTGTTTTCCCGCTATTCCGTCGGGGCGGATGGTTTGATGCACTACTACCAACAGCCGTCATTTCGGGGGAAGATGGCTCGTTTTGCTCGGCAATTGACTCAGTTTCAAAACAGTGCAAAGCTCTCTTTGCCTTTGTACCCCGCAAAATCGGATGACGAACTGACGGAGTTGCTTGCCCGAAACTTTCCGCAGATTTCCCAGGGCATCACCTTCACCGCTTCTGGCTTTTATGGGCCGCAGGGCCGGAGTTTGGGCCGTTTACCGATTACCTACGAGAATTTGCCCCATCAAATGTCCCTGTTTCGCTTGCCAGAAGAAAGCCTGGAAGTGCTGAACATGGAAATGGAAAGCTCCGCAGTGTTGGGATTGGGTACGGCCCTGGGCCATCGGACGGGAACCATTTGTACGGTATTGGCCAATCGGGTGAAAGGAACCTTTGCCGAGCATCCGAAAGCCGAAGTAGAAACCTTGATTCAAACGGGCTTGGAGGTCTTATTGGCTTGGGAGTAGGAGCGAGGAGATCTGTCATTACGCCTGTCCCCAATTGACTGAGACCACAGTCGGGTGGGGCATCAGCTTCTGTGCTTGCAAGAAGGAACGCATCCGAACCACATCCCCGGAAGTCCAGAACAGAGCAAGAGGCTTGGCAGAAGATCGCCGCAGCAAATGAGCCTTTTGCAGCAGGTGTTGTACCTGACGGGCGATGGCGGGTGCTGGATCCACGATGGTAACGGTCTCGCCGACCAATTCCTGCAAGATCGACCGGAAAAACGGATAATGGGTACAGCCCAACACCACCTGATCTGCACCTGCGGCCAACATCGGGTCCACGTAGGTACGCAACAAATCACGGGCCTGCTCACTGGTCTCTAGTCCTGCTTCCACCAATTCTACCAGCCCTTTGCCCTCCTGAATCAATACCTCTTTGCCTTGGGTAAATGTCTGTAAGGCTCGCTGAAAATGTCCCCCCGCCAAAGTCCCCTTCGTTGCCAACACGCCAATCACCTGAGATTGGGTATCTGATGCAGCAGGCTTGACCGCTGGTTCCATCCCGACAAAAGGAATGTTTGGCCATTCCCGCCGAAGATCGGTGATAGCGGCTGCAGTGGCGGTATTGCAGGCAACGACCACCATCTTGCAACTCTGGAGCATGAAACTCATGGTGATTTGCTGAGAAAATTGCTGGATTTCCTCTTCGGCTCTCTCTCCATACGGACAGCGAGCGCTGTCAGCAGCATAGATCAAAGTTTCGCCCGGAAGAAGTTCACGAATGGCCTTCCACACACTCAGTCCTCCCAAGCCGGAGTCAAAGATGCCGATGGGGGCATGGGCTCGTTCCATGAATTCGTCTAGCGGAAGCGCTGAAAAGCCGGATGGTCGGCCAGAAATGCAAACTCAGGGAGGTGGGGCAATCGCTCTTTGACCTCAAATCCCTTGTCCTTGGCTTGATCCAACCAGCGCAAGGTTTCGGCCTCGTTGTTGGATTGGGCGTAGCCTTGCGCGATGAGAAAGGCATGCTTGCCTCTTGGAGCCTTGGAAAATAAGCTTTCTCCGACCGTGATGGCCAAGGCCGCTTCTTTTTCTGCGAGCAGGGTTTCCACTGCAAAAGCAGCCACGCCATCCGCCTGAGGCTGAGATTGGGTCTTGGCAAAAAATGCCTGGAATCGCTCCAACTGACCAGTTTGAGCCAACAAATGCAAGAAGGCCTTGGCCAATTCAGGACTTGCTTGGGAAGCATAAGCCTGCTCCGCAAAAGTCGCAGCCGCTTTGGAAGCACCCTGATAGCGCATCAAGGCAATTTTCAACTCTGGCACTTCTTCTTCAAAGTCCGGATTGTTAGCCGCGAAGGCTTCCGCTTCGTCCAATCTGCCAAGTTTGAGATAGGCACGACCTGCCACTTTCAGGGCGGCAGCCCGATGTTTTTTGTTGCGAGTCTTTTCCAGAATGTTCAATGCCAACCGAAGCGCATCATCGGTGAACCCCAAATTAAATTGGTCTTCCATGCGATCTACCTCGGTGCGAGAGGTGCTGGTTTTGGCTTCTTTCTTTGCCGGAACGAAGGTCCCGATTCGTCCGGTACTTCGCAGGCGCTGCACATTATTGGCAAGGAGCATACCGACCAGCATCAGGTTCCACAACGAGAAGTTCATCAGGACATAGATCAGGAGCAAACTACAGACCACAACTCCTACCCAGGCTGCAATTTTCTCTGCGTTGATTTTGGGAATGTACTCCAACAGGTTTTGCAGGATTTGTCCTCCATCCAAGGGGAGAATTGGCAGCAGGTTCAATAAGCCCCAGCCTAGGGTGAAGAAGAGGGGAAATACCTCCGCTTCTCTCGCGGTTAAGGTAAGTTTGGGCAGACCACCGAGCTGAGTGATGATCAGTAAAAATACCCCTCCGAGAAGAAAACTGCCCAGTGGTCCGGCAAAGGCGACC
>JBCCCJ010001028.1:0-3017 GCA_039033615.1 Bacteroidota bacterium | reverse complement strand
GGCATTTGAAGAACCTTATCAATTGTTCAACCTGAAAAAAGACCCAGGAGAACAACAGGATGCCATAGCGTTTGAGCCTGCAAAGGCCATTGCTGATACCTTGGTGGCAGAGCTGACGCGGATTCGGGAAGCGGATCGGTGAGTTGGTTGATTAGTTGATTAGGACGTGATCCGCTCACTGATCAATTCCAACTTTGCTTATCGAAGACTTCACCATTCCCCAGTTAACCAATTCCCTAATTCACCTATTCCCAATTTCCCTATTCCCGATAAATCGCAACTTCGGTTTCTCCTTTACTGTTGACAAAGGCGCGAAACATCCCATCGGTATTGAAAGGCATGGCGATGTTGCCTTTGGCGTCGAGGGCAATCAGACCTCCGGTACCGCCTTTGGTTTGGAGATTTTCATGAATCATGAAATTGGCGGCGTCTCCTACTGACTTTCCAGCATATTCCATTTGGGCAGCGATCTGGTAGGCGATCACATTTCGAATGAAAAATTCCCCGTGGCCGGTACAGGAAACGGCGCAGGTCGCATTGTCTGCATAAGTTCCGGCCCCGATGATGGGCGAGTCCCCTACCCTACCGAAGCGTTTGTTGGTCATGCCTCCGGTGCTAGTTCCCGCAGCAAGATTGCCGTATTTGTCGAGGGCGATGGCTCCGACGGTTCCGTGCTTTTTCAGCACAGGTTCTTCTTGTTTGTCAAGGGATTCTCCGGCTTCTTTGGCCTTCATATTGCGGACTTGTTGCAAGCGACGTGGTGTTTGGAAGAAGGCGTTGTCTACCATTTCCAGCTCATGGGCAGCAGCAAATTGTTCGGCCCCACTGCCTGCCATCATCACATGCTCAGAAGAATCCATCACCAGTCGCGCAGCCGAGATCGGATGCCGCACGGTTTTCACTCCGGCTACTGCGCCCGCGTGCCCACTTTTCCCATCCATAAAAGAGGCGTCTAATTCTACGGTTTCCGCGTTGGTGAAGACCGCTCCTTTTCCCGCATTGAACAAAGGATTTTCCTCCATCACCCGAATGGTGGTTTCTACGGCATCCATGCTGGTGCCTCCTGCTTCCAGAACGGATTCGCCTGCATCCAAGGCCGCTTGCAAGCCTGCCCGATACTGTTGTTCCTGTTCTTCGCTCATCAGAGATCGCTTCATCGCCCCGGCCCCTCCATGGATGACCAAGACATAGTCAGGTGTCTGCGCGAATATGGCGGAACAAGCGACAAGAAGCGCCCCAAAAAGTACGTACAGTGATTTCATCTTCATAAAGGTTTTGAGGGGAAAAATACAGGAAAATGCGGTATATTTTGCCTATCGCTACGTTAAAAAATTACGCTATTCTCATTTGACACCTTATACAAGCATTCACATGGCTCCCAATCCACCAGCAGGTAAAGACTGCCTGCTCACTTTTCAACCACAACATCCTGAGCTGGAACAATTGGTCAAATCAGAGTTTTCTGATCAAGAAATACTGCATAGTTATGCATTCACTGGGGCAGAATTAATTACGGTAATTTTTAGTGCCTCGATTTTGATTCTGGACAAAGTTCTGCGGTTTTATGTAAAGAATCGCGAGATTACTAAACATACCAAACTGACTATTAACGGCAAGCAATTGGAACTGACGGGCTATTCAGTCGCAGAGATTGAGGAAATGATTCAATCTGGAAGTTTAGAAGCTATTCAAAAACAACTCCAGAAGAAAGTATGAGCCATATTGCCAGCGTTCAGCGAATTATTCGGATTACTCGCCCTAGAGCCAAATTCGTCAATGTTAGTCATTCTTCTGAGTTTATCCCTACCTCCTCTCACAATTTATTTGAGAAAGGGTTTTATTCGGTTCACTTATACGATGAGCAAATTGACTCCAATGTAGTGAAGACTCCATATGGTATGGTCATGATTCATAATACCTACCTAGCTTCCTTTGCCTATAATCTCTTGCTGTGTTGGGTTGTAGGAAATGACAGGGTTAAGTATCCCGCTCTCTCTACCAGTCTTCCTGATTTATTGAAACATAATTTTAAAAAATTTTATGCAGAGCAGTTGATAAGTCGGTACGACCACGTTTTTTCAAGAGCGATGTTTTTAGAAACCCTTTTGTTTGAGCAAGTCCAAATGGTTCCGGTATTTGCAGCTAGAGCCGAGCATGCAGAACTCGACAACATCGCAGAACTGGCTTCTCATATTATGTCCAGTCTCGTTTCCTTTCACGAATTAGGCCATCTCCTGCTCGAACAAAAGACCCAATCTTTTTCCACGATTTTGGCAGAGAGTCCTCTTCCTTTTCGCACCTGTTATCAACAAATCGAAAATCAATATCCTCCTGCATTTCTTGCAGAAGTACAATGCGATTGGATCTCTATTCTCAGTTGTTGGCAAGAATATCAGTCAAAACTTTCCCCTGTTTGGCTATTACAGAGTATCGCGTTTGGTTTTGCGGGGTTTGCAGTAATGAGTTCTCTTCTAAAATCTGCCGAAGCTACGGTTCGAGACCTTCAGCAAATGGAGATACAAGTAGATCACCAATCCATCGCAAAACAGCATCGGGAAATCAGTTTTTCATTAGGGAAAGATCGGGATATGATTGAGCGAGCAACATTGGTAATCCAGTTATGTGAACAGATAGCCAATCAGCAAAATGATTCAATCTGGCATCAATCAACCGAACTGAATTTGCCTAGTAGTCTACTAGATGATCTGACCACTCTGGTAGATTACTTGGTAGACTCGACCGATTCAAACGCACGAAGCATGTCTCTATTAGTTGCCGAGGCGCTAGAGGGACACCCAAGTGGTACTGAATTTTTGTACCTCCGATCAAAGACTTTTCAAAGTCAACGGGAAATTCCTTCCAATCCTTATCAAAATTCGTGAAACTCCTGACTGATATGTATTCAACAAACATCTTTCTGGCACTCATAAGCTTGACAATTGCTTGTGGGCAGGCGAGTTCTCCATCAACTGATTCACATTCACCAGAAGTTAGTAATCTAGCTGAGAGCATTGAGG
>JBCCCJ010001027.1:0-3027 GCA_039033615.1 Bacteroidota bacterium | reverse complement strand
GGGTGCAGAGCTACTTCGCCAATAGACCACAACCGAGACTCAGGCCGTGCGTCGCCGCGGAAAGGCCAACAGGCCGAGGCACAGCAGGCTTATGCTCGCCGGCTCGGGAATGGGATTGTTGCCGCCGTACAAGACGCCGACCGGTGCACGCAGCGCTCCTCCGCTGAGGGCCTCGATGTCGATGAACTCGATAAAGTCGCCCGACGCATCCCAAACAAAGATGCCGACACCGTCGATCGACCCAAGCGTGCCTTGGTTGGTCGCATAGACTTCGCCGTTCGGGCCGCGTGTGATGCCGGAGGGCGTCCGCATCCCAACATGATTACTCGCCGTACCTTTCTCCACCAATCCAGCAGCTTATTTGGAGCAGCTGCTTTGAGTCCTCCTCTATCAACCCTTGTTTCTGATATGCACCACCCTACTCCTTCTCCTTTTAAGATTGCCACCGTTGACAGCAATTTCGAGCGTGAGGCACTTGCTCGCCCTTTTGGTTTCAAAGGAGGAGCCATTACCGAGGTATGGCAAACAGTCGCCCGCCTACAAGACGATGCGGGTCGGCACCGAATCGGCCTGGGGACCCAAAGTGTGCTCTGGTCAGATTCTCGCGTTTCTGCCCGCCACTCCGAGAATGGCGGCAACGCCCTCATGTATGCCATGAGTGAGTATGCCTTGCAAGCGTCCAAGGGGCAAACTTTCTCCAGTCCGATTGAGATGGTAGATGCTTTGTTGGAAGAAGTGCTGACCTATGGGAAGAACATCACTGGGCAGGCGGATTTGCGCAAGACTTTTGCCCTGAACGCCATGGTCGGCCTGGACAATGCGGCCTGGCTGCTCTATGCAGACGCGAATGGATTCACCACCTTCGATGAGATGATCCCCGGTGATTATCAAGCGGGTTTGCCCCATCGCCACACCCAAGTAGCCAGCATTCCAGCCCTTGGCTACGGTACCAGCATGGACACCATCAAGGAATTGGCCGACCAAGGCTTCTTCATCATGAAGATCAAGATTGGCGCGCCAGGCACCCAGTCTGAGATGCTTGCAAAAGACATTGCCTTCCTCGAAGCCATTCATCAGACCATCGGCCATTATGAAACCCCGCATACTCCGTCGGGCAAGATCCCCTATTATTTTGATGCAAATGGTCGCTACGAAGATCAGGATACCCTCCACCGTTTTCTCGATCATGCAGAAAAGATTGGCGCGCTGTCCAGCATTGCGGTCATGGAGGAACCCTTCGGAGAGCACAATCAGGAAGATGTGAGCAGTTTGGCGGCTCGTGGTCCTCGAATCGCTGCTGATGAAAGCGCCCATACCGATGAAGATGCCCTCGCCCGGATGGAGCAAGGCTACAATTGCATTGCCCTGAAAGCCATCGCCAAAACCCTCAGCATGACGCTCAAAATCGCGGAACTGGCCGAACAGCGCAACGTCCCCTGCTTTTGTGCCGACCTGACCGTCAATCCCCTCTTGGTCGATTGGAACAAATGCGTCGCTGCCAGGCTTCGCCCCTTTCCCGACCTGCCACTAGGCCTACAAGAAACCAATGGCTGGCAGAATTATCGAGACTGGAATGACATGCGGAAACGCCATCCGCAGGGATTTGCTGATTGGACGCACAGCCGCAATGGAGTGTATGAGTTGCAGGAAGACTTCTATCAACAAAGTGCAGGGATCTTTGACCAGTCCCCACACTATGAAGCGATGTTTTCTTCGAAGAAATAATAGTCAAGTCATCTCAGTGAGACTTGAAAAATAACTTCCTCTTTTCACGTAGATATTCCTTTCCAGTCGAAGATCCCGGCTTGGCGGGAATCAAGGAATCAACACCGAGTGGTTGGCGGACCAAATCGTGAAACTTTGGGAAGAAGGGACCCAAAGAGGAGCCTAGACGAAGAGATGGGAAGGAAGAACGAGTGAAAAGGTCCAAGTTATTTTTTTAAGTATCACTCACGTACCAAAAATGCCGCTCTCCAAAGGAAAGCGGCATTTGTTATGGTTTCAGAAGGGAAGTGAATCACTCTTCACTTTTCTCTTCTGCTTCAGTTTCAGGTGCGGCAGTTTCTTCTACTGCAGGAGCTTCAGCTTTGGGCTCTTCTGCCTTTGGTTCTTCTACCTTAGGCTCCTCTGCAGCTGGTTCTTCTGCTACTGGCTCTTCAACTACTGGCTCAGCTTTGGCTTTGGCCTTCGTCTTTGCTTTCGCAGAAGACTTGCTGCCACCTTTTTCCTGAGCTTCCATCTGCTCTTTCAGTTTCACCAGTGCGTCGAGATCTCCCAACGTGGTGGTACCAGCTTGAGCGGAAGATCCAGAAGATTTGGAGCGACCTTTGCTGCGAGGTTTTTTCTCCGCAACTGCAGGCTCGCTATCCTGACGCCATGACTTCGTGTGAGAAAGCACCAGACGCTTGGCGTCCTTGTTGAACTCAATCACGACGAGATCTACGACATCATCCACCTTGATGGCTTCTTTGCCTTCCTCCACCCGCAAATGCTTGCTTGGGATGGTTCCTTCTACTCCGTATGCCAACTCCGCTACTGCTCCCTTAGGATCAACGCGCTTGATGGTTCCTTTGTGAGCAGAACCGATGGTGAAGATCGATGCGAAGGTCTCCCAAACATCCTCGGTCAGCTGCTTGTGTCCAAGGCTGAGACGACGGTTGGCAGGATCGATATCCAGAACGATTACTTCCAGTTGCTCGCCAGTTTTGACGTACTCGGAAGGGTGGCTGAACTTCTTGGTCCAGGACAGATCGGAAATGTGTACCAATCCGTCTACGCCTTCTTCCAATTCTACGAACAAGCCGTAGGTAGTCATGTTGCGAACGTGTCCCAAATGACGGCTGCCAACGGGGAACTTAGATTCTACCAATTCCCATGGATCTTGCAGAAGTTGCTTGAGGCCCAAAGACATCTTGCGCTCTCAACGTAGATCGTGAAGAGCCATGATTCGGTGCTCGGTTGTTTTGGATTCAAGTTACTGTTGAGGATTTCAATTCGAGGGGATTGATCATTCCTTGCAGCTTCACG
>JBCCCJ010001026.1:0-3032 GCA_039033615.1 Bacteroidota bacterium | reverse complement strand
TATTGCGCAAATTTATTAACGATCACGACTTTCTAGACTTGCGACGAAGTACGCTATTTAGCCAACCAGCCGACTTGATTTGATCTGTGTTTGCGCCTCGGGGCCTTGAATGGTGTGCTGAAACACAATTACCCCAGCGCTCAGGCCAAGTGCGTCGAGTAAGTCCTGGGCATTCCATTGACTGCCACCGATCCCTGGCAGATTGAGGGCAAAAGCAATGCTGCGCAACAGATTGCGCTTTCGGAGGCTAAGATCGCCGGTATTGGGCCAATCTTTGATGTCAAAAAATTGGACGGAACCAAGCTCTGGCCCATACATGCGTTCGGAATGATAGCGGATGTCCACTTCACGGAAACGGGTCACGAGGCTGCGATGTCGTTCCATCTGCCCACCGTGGATCAGGTAAAACTGGGGGAGGTGGTCATCATCCTGTAGGACATTTTCCAAACTATCTCGAAAAACCTCTACTTGTCGGTCCCGATCGCAGAGGAGGGGCACGATGGCTCCCTGTTTGGGTTGGTGTTGCAGTTGAAACCGCCAGGTGCGCCCTTCTCCGTACAACTTCCAGGGAAATCCTGCGGGTAGGTCTGCTTCCTCGTCCAGATAAAGAGAGCGATAGTCAGTGCCCCGCATCAGGGCAGTTTGGGTTTTGATTTCAGCGTGTTCAAAGGCGGTCTCGACCCATTTCCCATCGGCCATGCGCTCGTAGAATCGTTCTGAAAAGATCAAAGCGGCCTGATCGCTGATGAGTTGATTGGTGGCGATGACAGAAGGGACCCCTGCTGCTACGAGTGCTTCGGCATGTGCTTCGGTTGCACACCCGTTCAAAAAGACGTGTTGGAGGTTGGGTTGCTCTCCCAAAAAACGGGCGAAACCAGCTAAATTGGCCGGCGCATTGCCGAGTTCACCGTTGGAGAGCATCAGAGAAAAGCTATCTGCATGCCCAGCATAGTGGAAGAGCGAAACCTGCCCTTCGTAGCGGTCAAATACCGCGATGATGTCATCCAGACTGGCATGATCCCGCACTTCTATCCGATATGGCGGGGACACCCGCTCATTCAGCAAATCCCGAATGGCGTGAATTTCCGGCACCAAAAAGCGCAATTTCCTGGCGGGATCTACCAGGTCATTGGCATAGGCCAGAAAAAGAATCGGGGCGTTGGATGAAGGCATAGCTGAAAAAACGATCCAAGATACGGGTTTTTCCCCGTATGTGGACCTTTCTCTTGCAGGAATGATGCCGAAGTAGGGGCGTAACTGGTTGGCAGGAGGCTGGAGAGCTTGTTGAGGAGAGGGAATAGATCAGCAGTTTCGACCTTGTCGAGGGAGGGTAGGCATTGGCATCCCTTGCATCAACTGATAAGCGGAATCGGTTCCTCAATCTGGGATATCCTGAGGGTCAATGCCAAGTTCTCGAAGTTTGGCAGCGAGCTTTTCTGCCCGTTGTTTTTCATTTTCCAGCACTTGTTCGGTACGTCGTTTTTCTTCTTCCGCGCGTCGTTTTTCTTCTTCCGCACTTTGTTTTTCTTGTTCTGCACGCTGTCTTGCTTGTTCCGCCTGCTGTTTTTCTGCTTCCGCCACCGCGATCCTAAGCTTACCCTCTTCCCTTTCTGCTTCCCAGCTGTTGAAGATGGCTTCAATTTCCGCTTCTCCTTCTAGTTGACGGCGAAATGCTTCGTCTTGAGCCGCTCCATGAAGATGCTGGGCGACGTCTTCAAACTGCTCTGGTACCTCCTGTAGATCAAGGATGAAGTTGTCTTCGGTAACCCACGCTTGATTGAAGAATAGGAGAAATTGTTCCAATTGGCTTTGCCGCTTATCGCTCAGGCGACGCACCTGAATGATGCGGACTTTGTGGGTGAGCAATTGGATGAACTCGCTTTGGATGTCCACCGCTTCTTTGGTGACGGTATTGGTGATTTGATTGTCAATGCTGACCGCCAAATAGGGAATGTCCACCACATTATAGCCGAGAATATAGATGGAAATGATGGGGTAGGGCGCATCCTTTTTGGCGTAGTTCTGCCCCAAATAGGAACGAAAACGCAGGGCGTGAGTAGGCAACTTTGACTTTTGGAGTTCGATCAGGACTTTCTGCTGTTGCCCGTTTTCATCTACAATCAGGGCACTGAAGTCCAGGCGATAGAGCTTCACCCCATACTGGTCGCTGACTGCCACCATTTCCTGCTGCGAGAGCGTGAGTTCGAGAATCTCGCATTCCAGCAATACCGAGAGCACCTTTTTGGCGATCCGATTATTTTGCATGAGGTATTTGAAGGCGAGGTCGTATAGGGGATTGACGATTTTCATTGCTGAATCATGATGATCGTATTTCTATCCAAGGTACAAAAATTCTTTGGGGTGAAGACTGATGATTGGGAGTAGGGAGAGGGCAAAAGCACCTACGACATTTCGGAATATCTTTCCGGCCTACTCAGGATCACCGATTACATGGGCGTACCTACGGCACGCCACCCCCAAGGAGGGGGATACATTGGCTACCCATATTTCGGTCCCTACAGGACCATTGCCTGCGGCAATTGTTTCTTTTGGCAAAGCCAATCGTGCCGATAGGTACGCGGATGTCGGTAGCAACCGCCTTGATCTGAGGATCAGGCGTGGTATAGATACGCCAAGGTGAAAAAGCTCCCTCATTTCAATTGGTGGAATATATGATTCTTGGAGATGATTTTGCCCTGGGAGTAGGGAGAGTCTCAGAATATGACCTTGGACGGAATACCCCTTTGTATCGGCATTGTTATGAATCCAAGGAGTGGGAAACGAACAAAAGGAGACTGGAATGGCAGCTCTCCGGCAAGCACCTGAACCAAGAAGGAGGTACCCCGAATACCGGGTACCTCCTTCTAAGTGATACTTGAAAAATAACTTCCTCTTTTCGCGCGGTTATTTCGTTTCAGGTCGAGGAAGGAACACCGACTGGTTGGCGGGCCAAGGGAGGCTTTTTTTGACGAAGAACTGGGACGAAAGAACAAGTGAAAAGGTCCAAGTTATTTTTTGAGTCTCACTAAGGG
>JBCCCJ010001025.1:0-3037 GCA_039033615.1 Bacteroidota bacterium | reverse complement strand
GACCATTTGGGTGGCGACAGCAGGAGGAGGCATCAACGCTTTATATGCGGTATCAGATACTGCCGACAGCCTGCAGATCAGGTATGATTTTCGAACCCTTCGTGCTGCAGATGGTCTGCCGCAGGACCGAATCAATTGCCTCCACATCGACTCTTTGAATCGGGTTTGGTTTGGCACTGCCAATCGTGGATTGGGCTATATCAGCCAGGATTCTACCATCCACAACCTGACTCTCCCCGGAAATTCAGATGACAACTCTGTGAGGTCTTTGGCGGAAGATGAATTTGGCTTCCTCTGGATCGGTACCGCAGGTGGGGGCGTCAAACGATTGCCAATATATGAGCCGCTGGAGGAAGCCAAGGTGATCAGCTTTGAGGAAGAACTGACCTCAAATAATGTGTACCTGCTACAGATCGATCCCCAACAAGAACTCTGGATTGGCACTGAAAGTGGCCTGGACCGGGCCAGTTTGGACCCGGATCGCAACATCATCGAGGTTACGCACTATGGACAAGCGGAAGGCTTTGTCGGGATTGAGGTGTGCCAAAATGCGGTCTGGAAAGACAAAGAAGGAGATTTATGGTTTGGCACCATCAATGGCCTGACCCACTACAATCCCCGCAGCACCGTCGTCAATGCGTTGCCTCCCATTCTTAGTTGGCAGGACATCAGTTTGTTCTACACGCCATTTCAGGAGTTGGAATTTTACGGCAGTTGGGTGCTGCCGTGGGGAGATCTGCGGGAAGGCTTGCAGTTGACTCACAAGCAAAATACCCTCAGTTTTGATTTCATGGGCATCGATCACAGCGATCCAGATTTGGTACAATATCAGTGGAAGTTGAGTCCTATTGAAATAGATTGGCGACCCGTAACCGAGGAACATGCGGCCACCTATGCGCAGTTGCCGCCAGGCACCTACACCTTTTTGGTCAGGGCGGTGAGCGGAGATGGGGTATGGACCCCGGTGCCTTTGGAATACTCCTTTGAAATTAGTCCTCCCTATTGGCAGACTTGGTGGTTTCGGGCTGTAGGCGTGGCCGTAATTACTCTGCTGATCGGCTTGCTGATCAAATTACGGGTGGATCAGGTCCGTAAAAAAGCCCGGGAGGAAACCCATCGCCTGGAAATGGAAAAGGATTTGTTGGCCTTGGAACAAAAGGCTCTCCGGCTCCAGATGAATCCCCATTTCATCTTCCACGCCCTCAACTCCATCCAAAGCCTGATCAGCCAACAAAAGGACAGCCACAATGCCCGCTATTTTCTAGCGAAATTTGCTCGCTTGATGCGATCTGTGCTGGAAAACAGCCGGGAACCGATGATTTCTCTCTCTGATGAAATCCAAATGCTGGAAGACTACCTGAGTCTGGAAATGTTCAGCCGGGGAGATCAGTTTGACTACCGCATCGAGTTGGATAGTTGGGTGGACGCTGACGAAATCATGATTCCCCCGATGGTCCTCCAGCCGTTTGTAGAAAATGCCATCATCCACGGGGTCTCTCAGTTAGATCGAAAAGGCAACATTCACCTCCGCTTCGAACGCATCAACCAGCACCTCGAATGCACCATCACCGACGACGGAGTTGGACGCAAACAAGCCGCAGAAGGAGGCGCTCAACAGGCCCATCATCAGAAAAGTACTGCCTTGATGGTCATTCAGGAGCGATTGGACATTCTTCATCAGGGAGATGCCCAGAAAGAATGGGACAAGAGCATCGAAATTGTCGATCAGGTTACGCCAGAAGGCACGCCAGCTGGCACCCAGGTGTTGGTCCGCATTCCTATCGAGGATCGTTAACGCCAATTGGCAAGCATGTTTTCCAATTCCTGGATCAGCGGCTGAATCTTTTCCCGATATCTCCGCAGATAGCGCGGACGGGTCAGGAAGTACACGAATCCACAGAAGGCGATGACGCTGAGATGTGCGCCCCACTGAATCCAAAGCTCTGCGTCTGCCAAGAACTCCAGGTACATCATGCTCGTTCCCAAAACGAGTAAGCTCAAATAAATCGGTATCACCAGACGGGTCATTCGATCCTGCCACCGGAGGGTTTGAATGGATTTCTGGACAAATTCTCGGCTGTTCAACATCAAGCGCTGATTGGGGTAGATCACCATTCGGGTCCACACCAGGGCGAGTACCCCGAACATATCCAGGATCACCAAGCTCAGACCGACTTTAGCCCAAGGAGTCTCCAGATCCACCGTTTCCCACAGCCACCCCATCCCGATCCCCACAAAAGCGAAGGTGACGCTCATGAATAAGGCCGTAACAATGGTCTGACGTTGCACTTTTTGGAGGCGGCCTTCCACTTGCTCCATGGCTGCCTGATCCGACATATGATCCGGCACCTGCTGCCCTTGCCACAATTCTTGCCAGTTCTCAAGATTCATAGGTCTCCTGCATTAATTTGGATAATTTCTTTTTGATCCGATTGAGTTTCACCCCTACGTGATTGACCGTAAGGCCCATGATGTCGCTGATTTGCTGATAAGACATCCCTTCTAATTGGAGCGAAACCAGCAACCGATCTCCCTCCGGCAATTGCTGAATCGAGTGATGCAACTGTTGAAGCAGGCGCTCTTTTTCCCAGGCATCCGTACTCCCTTCAGATATCGGCTCTGGCAGGACCCCCATCTCTTGAGAAGCGAACACTTGCCGATCCTTCTTTCTCCGTCGGTTGTAGGTAATGGCGGTATTGACTGCTATTCGATACATCCAGGTAGTCCATTGGGACTCGCCCCGAAACCGAGCCATCTGCTGCCACAATTTCAATAGCACATCCTGATATAAATCCTCCACCAAACTTTGATCATAGAGGTAAGCCCGGCAAATCCGATAAATGCGGTCTTGGTGCTCCTTCAAAAGGGCCTCAAACTGAACTTGTTGTGTGGGATTCATGAATCTTTCCAGGGGATCAATAGAAGGATTTTTCTCCTTAGTGAGACTTGAAAAATAACTTCCTCTTTTCGCGTAGATATTTCTTTTCAGATCAAGGAAGAAAAACCGAGCTTGGCGGGCCAAGAGAGGCTTTTTTTG
>JBCCCJ010001024.1:0-3043 GCA_039033615.1 Bacteroidota bacterium | reverse complement strand
GTGGATGTCAATGCAGATGGCTGGTTGGATCTCTATGTCTGTAATGCTGGCTACCAAGAGAAGGTAGGACAAGAAAATGCCCTTTTTCTCAACAATGGAGATATGACCTTTCGGGAGGCAGCGGCAGAATTTGGCCTGGCGGAAAATGGCTATACCACCCATGCCGCTTTCGTCGATTACGATCTGGATGGCGACCTGGATGTGTATCTGCTCAACAACAGTTTCATTCCCGTCAATACGCTCAACTATAGCAATAAGCGAGACCTGCGCGCCAAAGACTGGCCCGTCAAAGAATTTCTGCAAGGAGGGGGCGACAAACTGCTCCGAAATGATGGGGGCACCTATGTAGATGTCAGCGAAGAAGCGGGCATGTATGGCAGCCTGATTGGCTTTGGGTTGGGGATCACCGTGGGAGATGTCAATGGGGATCGCTACCCGGATTTGTACGTTTCCAACGATTTTTTTGAAAGAGATTATCTCTATATCAATCAGCAAGATGGCACCTTCCAGGAGTCGCTGACCGATTGGATTCAGCACATTTCCCATTCCTCCATGGGAGCCGATATGGCCGACATCAACAATGATGGCAAGCCGGAAATTTTTGTTACGGACATGCTGCCGGATGATGAATATCGCTTGAAAACCACTTCGACCTTCGATGACATCAACCTATACCAACTGAAGCAAAAACAGGGCTTCTATCACCAATACATGCACAACACCCTCCAATTGAATGATGAGAATCGCCGTTTTCAGGAGATCTCTCATTTCAGCGGAGTACAAGCATCCGATTGGAGTTGGGGTGCTTTGATGTTCGACGCGGATAATGATCGCTATGCCGACATCTTCGTGTGCAATGGCATCTACAACGATGTGATCGACCAGGATTTCATTGATTTCTTTGCCAATGAAGCCTACCAAAAAATGGCCTTAACTGGCGCAAAAAAGGAAATTGACTCCGTCATCAGCAAAATGCCTTCTGTGCCCATCGCCAACAAATTCTTCCACAATCAAGGAAACTTGACATTCGAGGATGTAGGTGAAACTTGGGGACTTGACGCCAAGACTTTCTCCAACGGAGCCGCATATGGCGATTTAGACAATGATGGCGATTTGGACTTGGTGATCAACAACGTCAACCAACCTGCCCTGTTGTATCAAAACCAAGTGGCAGACGAGGGGAAAAATCACAGCATTCGGGTCCTGCTCAAAGGACAATCGCCCAACACTTATGCCATTGGGGCGAAGGTATCCGTCTTCTTGGGAGCAGAGGTCATGACCCGTGAGGTGATCCCCAGCCGAGGCTTTCAATCATCCACTGATTATGTGATGACCATCGGAGTCGGCGATACGACCTCTGTAGACCGCCTGGAAATTCTGTGGCCAGATCAACAAGTAACCATCCTGGAAAACCCTTCGGTCGACCAATTGCTGGAGATCTCCTATTCGCAGGCCCAAAAACAAGCGCCAACCCCAACGAATGCTCCAAGCGAAACGTGGTTCACAGAGGTGGCTCAAGAACTGCCCAAGCATGAGGAAAACCAGCACGTTGACTTCTACTACGACCGCAATGTTCCCACCATGGTCTCTCAGGAAGGGCCTCGCGCTGCGGTGGGAGACGTAGATGGTGACGGCGACGAGGATGTATTTATCGGTGGTGCAGCTGGTCAGGCAGGAGTTTTGTACCTCAATACAGGAAAAGGCCTGGAACCTTCGACCATCACCAATTTTGATACCTATCAACAAGCAGAAGATGTCGCTGCTGCCTTTTTCGATGCGGATGCAGATGGAGACCTCGACCTCTTTGTGGGCAGTGGGGGCAACGAGCAGTCGCCTCAAAGCAGGCTGATGCAGGACCGCTTGTACAAAAATGACGGCAAAGGAGAATTGCGCTTGGATGCCTATGCCTTGCCTCCCAATGGCATGAACACCAGTGTCATCATTCCCTATGACTATGACGGAGACGGTGATCAAGATATTTTTGTGGGAAGTCGGAGTCTTCCGGCCAATTATGGCTTGCCGCCGGAAAGCTATCTCTACGAAAACCTCGGCGGTCGCTTCGCCAATGTTGCGCTCCAAATGAACGAAGGGCTCCCTCGAGTCGGAATGGTAACCGATGCGATGTGGGTCAATGTCGCTGGCGGACCGCAAAAAGAATTGGTGGTGGTAGGGGACTGGATGCCGCCCCGCATCTTCATGTACAACGGGACCGAGATGAAGGAAGTGGATTCCAATCTGCGGACTCATTTTGGCATGTGGTACACCCTGGAAGCCAGTGATGTGGATCAGGATGGGGATATGGATTTGTTGCTGGGGAACATCGGAGAGAATTTCTATCTCAAAGGCAGTGCAGAGGCGCCCCTCAAGTTGTGGGTCAATGACTTTGACGGGGCAGGTTCCGTCGAGAAAATCATCACTCGCCAGATAGCCGGAAAAGACATGCCAGTTCCGGTCAAACGAGACCTCACGAACTACCTCGTTTCCCTGAAAAAACAAAACCTCAGACATAGCGAATATGCCAAAAAGAGCATTCAGGAGCTGTTCGACAAAGAATTACTCGACAAATCCCTGGTATTGGGAGGGACCTATCTCTCCAGTTGCATCGCGCTGAACCAGGGGGATGGGAGTTTTGACTTGGTCAAACTGCCAGCAAACGTTCAGCTTTCCTGCGTAAACGACGCCCTGTTCACTGATCTGAACGGGGATGGTTACGAAGATATCTTGTTGGGAGGAAACAACCACGACTTGCTCCCCCAGTTCTCTCGTTTAGACGCGAGCGTGGGGCATACCTTGCTCAATCAACGAGATGGTACCTTCCAATTGGTCCCGAATAAAGAAACTGGACTCTACCTGGAAGGAGAACTCAAACAATTCCAACCCCTTCAAGTTGGGGAGGAAACCTGGATCATCGCCCTGATTAACAACCAAAAACCCGTCATTTTTACTCAGAAAAAAGCAAGTTTGTAAGCCATGTGGAGTTTGATTCGAACAGAAACGATAGCGGTTGGGATCCTAATGGGTTTGTTGTTCGGCTGTCAATCGG
>JBCCCJ010001023.1:0-3046 GCA_039033615.1 Bacteroidota bacterium | reverse complement strand
CCAAACATACTGAGCAGTCTGAGGCTGAGCCTTCATTTCAGACGCAAAAAGACCCAGCAATATCAGCCAAAGGAGCAATCGGGATTTCATAAGAAGGGGTAAGGATGGTTGGATAGGGAAATAGGAAAAAAGATCGAGCTTTTCCCGGCTACAACCGTTCTGGCCTTATCGGTATCGCCAAATCGGGAAGCTTTCCCCCGCAGAAAAGTCATTTCGCTCCTGTGGTAGCTCCATCCAGGCTTGTCCATTCAGCAGATTGGCATGATCGCCCGACCCATTGCCCTTTTGGGGCCAAGCCAACAGGCGTCCATCTGACTGACTCTCCAGGCGAACCTGGAGGAAATAGGTCAGATTGGAGGGAAAGTTCACAGGCTCTGCGAGTTCAGCATACTCTGCAGTTGGCAGGCTTTCTCCCATAGCTGCTCTCATCCAGGGGAGAACGTAGCGGATGAAGTTCACGAAGGTAGAAACCGGATTGCCGGGTAGGCCAAAGACTGGCTTAGGGCCTTGCATGCCAAACCAGAAGGGTTTTCCGGGTCGTTGAGCGACTTTGTGAAAGTGCTTTTCCACTCCCAATTCTTCCAACACCCTTGGCAGAAAATCCGCCTTTCCCATGCTCACTCCTCCACTGAGGATGAGGGCATCCTTCTCAGCCAACAACTGTTCCAGGCCTTTTCGGATTGCCTCTCGCTGATCCGGTACATGCATGATGGTAGAAGGAATCCCCCAGCTTGCTAAGGCGGCTTGAATCATATGACCATTGGATTGGCGAATCTGCTGAGGTAGCGGCTTCTGCTCAATGGGAATCAATTCATCTCCAGAGGAAAATACCCCGACTTGGGGAAATCGGTTCACAGTCAGTTGTGAATGTCCGGTACTGGCTGCCAAGGCAATCTCTGCTGGACTGAATCGCCGACCCGTTGGAATGAGCAAGCTGCCCTTGCTGCGATCTTCTCCCTGACCATGTACATTTTGCCTGAGCGTTAGTTGATCTGCCTGCAAGTTGATTTCTGCCACTCCTTCTGCGATCTCCAAATCCTCATATCGGATGACGGTATCCGTTCCTTTGGGCAGCATGGCACCAGTCATTACTTCGATGCAGTGATCGGCTTGAGCCAAACTTTGCTGGGGCATGCCCGCTTGCTGGGTGCTTTGGATGGGAAAGTGGCGGTTGCCACTGTAAAAACTGGCATAGGCGATGGCGATGCCGTCCATGGTTACCCGATGGTAGGGAGGCAAATCCCGATCGGCGTAGACGGGTTCTAACAATACCCGACCGATGCATGCAGACAATTCCAGGGAAGTACTCCCCACCGGCTGAACCGTGGAAAGGATTTTTTCTATGGCGGTGGTAACGGTGATCATGTCGCAAAGATAGGCAGCTCACGGATAAGCCTACTCATTGACATGGAGGGCTCTTTTTTATTCCGAGGCCAGTTGCTGAACTTCTTCTATGGAAAGACCTGTATTCTGTGCGACGACTTCTACTGCCAAGCCAAGGGATAAGAGGTTTTTGGCAATTTTCAGTTGGGCATTTCGGGTGCCCCGCTTTTCGCCTTGGTCCTCCGCTCTTTCCACTGCCAAACTCATTCTTCCTCGCTCGTCTTGCTCTCGCATGGAGGCATAATCGTAGGCGTTGAGTTCTTCCTTGGTCCAAGTCTGAATGTTGGCCTCCTCATAGGCAGATTTCAATCCATCATCTTCCAAATGCTCGGGCCATACTTCGAGGTTGTCGGCCTCTTTGATGAAATACACCCATTTTTCCACGAGGCTGGTGATCTCCTCCCTTTTCTTGGTGAACTTGGGTAATTCGATGAAATTGAATTCGATGTCCCGGATGCACTGTTCTCCGGTTTCGATGTCCAAGATGCGATGCCGACTGAGGAAATGAGGATTTTGGGTGTGGGAAAACTCTAAAATCCCGATAAAGATGGCAGGCTTCAGTTTGTCGTAAAATTCTCCCCGACTGATCTGATCCACGTAACTTTTGCTGGTGTAGTACAGAACTCGCTGGTTGAATCCGGAGACCTCTGCTACCTGCATTTCTACGACGTATTCATGCCCCCGCTGATCCTTCGCTTTCACGTCGATGATGGTGGCTTTTCCGCTTCGGAGGGCAGGCAACTGAAACGGATTAAGAATGGCTACCTCACTGATTCGCCGCTCCCCTTGGAAGTCCAGGACGGCATTCAGAAAAGAAATCAGCACCTCTTTCCGATTCTCGTTTCCGAAAATCTTGCGAAAAGCAACATCATTTTTTACGTCAACAAATTGCATGTTTCCAGAGGGATTTCTTCTCAAATATACGGCTTATCCGAGAGAATAGATACCTCACCATCTAAGCTGGACTTTAGCCAAAAATATGGAACCACATAGATCTTGTAGTATTCTGTGTATTTCCTAAACACTTAATTACGAAAGATTTACATTTGTCTTTTCTCCATTTTGTAGTAGTAAAGCCTAAAGTGGTAATCAGAAATTTAATTATCCACTTCCCCTTTTTATCCGTGAGGTTCAAAATTAAATTTCCTAATCAGGTACTTGGCTCAGAAACGACCTTGTAGTTCCTGATTCGCATTTTCTGAGCAAGGGTATTCTGAGCAAGATTGGCTAAAGTCCAGCTAAGTACCCCGTAAACGAAAAAAGGATCACATGAAATGTGTCATGCTGAGCCTGCCGAATCATCATTCTGCTCCCTTCCTTCTGACAGGAGATCCCTCGACAAGCTACTTATGATAATTTTTTTAAGAGTCTGATTTTCACATGCTTGAGGAAGTTCAATTGTGAGCTGCGAACCTGATTGCCTCTTCGCCAGTCCTTGTTCTCGGAAATTCGCTACGCAATGAGGTTGGTTTTTTCCCTTGACGAATGGCACGAATGCAGCACTACGGGAACCCTTTGTGCTAATTCGTCAATTCGTGGCTACTCTATTCATTTTTCGAGGCAAGGCTCACTAGGTCTCATTTGTCATATCCAAGGGGATACCAGGGCAACGCCCGGGATGAGATGGGCACTGAGAAGAAATTTCGGTTATGCTGTACTTAGT
>JBCCCJ010001022.1:0-3048 GCA_039033615.1 Bacteroidota bacterium | reverse complement strand
TTGCCAACTAGGGAAGGGCAGGTAAGACCCATGAGCCAGCTAAATGCCGACCCGTTTCTTTTGACCTTACCACGCCAGGTACCCTCTATCAGATTGCTGACCAGAATACCCAAAATTTCCTGAGCGCAGGCTCTTGGGCAAACGGCATGTGGTATGCCACCGACTTTTTTACCGATGAACTTTATACCGTTGATACTCTGACGGGTGCTAGAACTCTGGTTGGTCCCATGAATGCCCATATGGATGGGATTACCTTCAATGGTAGCACGATGTTTGGACTCAACTTTGACGGCACCCTGTATTCCATTGATCTGGCGACCGGGGCAGCTAGCACCATTGGCGGAGGGGGAGGAACAGGTTTCGTCAATCTGGCAGCAGATGCTTCTGGCCAGTTGTTTTCGACCAACATCTCCGATGATTTCTTGTACTCCATCAATCCGTTGACTGGCGCGGCCAGTCCCATTGGTTCCCTGGGTATTGACATCACTTTTGCTCAGGATATGGAATTCAATGCGGCAGATGGCATGATGTATTGGGCCTGTTACAATACTGGTGGCCCAGCGGATCAAGGGGAACTCCGAATCATTGACCCCAATACTGGAGCCTCTACCTTGGTGGGTGTGTTCCAGGATTTGGCCGAGATCACTGCCTTTGCGATTCCGGGCAGCATGAATACTCCTAGCCCGTTCCCACCAGTTGTGCCTACCAATACCTTTGCAACCTTCTTAGGACAAGCTCAGGTAGAAGGCATTCCTGCTGATGCCAACGACGTCATCGCAGCCTTTGACGACAATGGCAACATTGCCGGTAGCGCCAGTCTCATCATGAATGCTGGCCTCGCCTATATCAACCTGACCATCTATGGAGATGATGCCTTGACGCCTGGCTTCGATGAAGGCATGAATCCTGGAGAAGACTTCACCCTTCGCCTGTGGGATGCCTCTGCCAATGAGGTCTTGTGGTATCCAACCATTGGCAACCCGACCTACTTCTCAGGATGGGTCAACACCAATGGCTTGCCACTGCCTGGATACGATGATCCGAACGACATTTACAACTTCCGTCGAACCACGCTGGATACCATCCCATTGACTGCCGGTTGGAACCTCGTCTCAACGGATGTGGTCCCCGCGGACAGTACCCCAGCAGCAGTATTTGCCAGCCTCAACCCCAACAACCTGGTGTTTGTCACCGGATTCGATGGAGGCTCCTTGATTTACGATCCCAATGGCCTTCCTTTCCTCAACACCCTGACCCATCTCGAAAGCAAATTTGGATACTGGGTACGGGTTCTGGCTGATGATACGCTCATTGTTGAAGGAGACGCCATAGATGCGAGCCTGAAAAAGGATCTGGATGCCGGATGGAACCTGATGGGCTATATTCCCCAGGCGACAGAAACTCCCGCCAACTATTTCAATCCCCTGATCAACAATACCAATCTGGTGTTTGTCACGGGATTCGACCAAGGGACACAGGTATTTGATCCGTACGGACTGCCATTTCTCAATACCCTCACCGAACTTCGAAACAGCTTTGGCTTCTGGGTACGCGTGAACAATGCCGTAGGTGGCGGGGCATACCGCATCAGCAAAACGGAATTTGGGCAGGAAAAAACCCCTCTGTACCATTTCTACAACGGCAGCTCGAATCTGGGACCAGAAGCAGTCGGCGATCGTGTCTTCATCGAAACGCTTGCTGGTAATCGGGTCGGTGCGATGGAAGTCCTGAAAGATGGGTATTTGATGACCACTGTGATCTACGGAGACGATCCCCTTACCCCTGTGGTAGAAGGCATTGTTGGAGAAGAGCCCTTACGTTTTGTGTATCAGGGACAAGTGGTAGATCCAGGCATCGCATTCCGGGGAGACATGGATGCGACGAAGGTAGATCTTCAGTTTGAAAAAGCTTCCTTCATGGGAGTCTATCCGAATCCATTCAAAGCCACTGTCCACCTGAGTTATGAATTGGATCAAAAGGCTGGAGTGCGGGTAAAAGTCCTGAATGCGCAAGGTCAATTGATTCAAGAACTCATTCACGAACAGCAATTGGCTACCCGGTATGACCTGCAATGGGATGCCAGCGAATTTCCACAAGGGGTGTATTTCCTCCAGCTAGAACTGGATGGAGAACTCCAGGAAACCCATCGCGTAGTTCACCTCAAATAAGCGAACTCGTCTATTCCCACCTCTCCACTTGGAGAGGTGGGCTTTTTTTCCTCAACCCACAAAACCAGACCTCATGAAAGGTTTTTTCACTTTTCTCTGGGCAAGCCTTCTATGGATCGGCGGGATTTTTGCCCAGCCAGCCCAGTTTACCTTTACCCCTACCAATTCCTCTGGCACCATGCTGGGGCAAGCCCAACTCAGCGGCACTCCAGCCGATGGGGCCGACTGGATCGCCGCTTTTGATGCCACAGGCAATTGCGCGGGAGCTGCTCAAATGACGCTTTTTGGCGGTGATGCCTATATCAATCTGCCCATTTATGGAGACGATGCTACCACCCCTGCCGTAGATGAAGGAATGGACGGAGGGGAAGACTTTTTCCTCTTCATTTGGGATGCTTCCGCCAATGCCATTTATCCCTATCCCAGTCCTTGTAGTCCTACCGCCTTCAGTGGGTGGTCCAATAGCAATGGCGCCCCCATGCCGGGCTATAATGATCCAAATGTGATCTATGACTTTACTCCGGCTGCTCCTCCAACGGCTACTTTGGGAACCTTCGCGGCAGTTTGTGAAAATGATCCTGCCTTTCCCCTCAGTGGGGGAAGTCCTACTGGTGGGGTGTATAGCGGAACTGGGGTCAGTGGGGGACAATTTGATCCGGCAGTAGCCGGGGCGGGTACCTTCACCATCACTTATATCTATACAGATGCCACGGTTTGTCTTTCCGACACTGCCACCAGTACCATCACAGTCAACGTTACGCCTACTGTAACCCAAACTCCCTTTACCGATCTGTGTGAGGGTGCGGCGACCGTGACCTTATCTGGCGGCTCGCCAGCCGGCGGGACTTATAGTGGTACAGGAGTCAGTGGGGGACAATTT
>JBCCCJ010001021.1:0-3048 GCA_039033615.1 Bacteroidota bacterium | reverse complement strand
GTCAAAGTATTCTTGCCCGGTAGAGGCATGGATGAATCCGGGATCAAGCTCTTCAGTAAGGAGTATTCCTTGGTTCTCAACCTGGATCATCCCCATTTGCTAACCGCACTACACTTCGATGTATATAACGGTTCTCCTTACTTAATCTTGCCTTATTGCGCTGGAGGGAACTTATATAGTCGATTGCAATCCCAGGGGAGGTTTGACGAAAAGGAGGTGGCCCAAATTGGGGTCCAGATCTCGGATGCGCTTTCTTTCATGCATGAGAAGAAAATCCTCCATCAGGACATCAAACCAGACAACATTCTGATCAGATCGCTCGGCAAATATGTCCTGAGTGATTTTGGCATCAGTTTTCAGCTCCGCCGTAGCATGACTCAGACCATGCGTGGCACGGTAGAGAAATACACCAAGTATTACACCCCTTTCTACGCACCGCCGGAGAAGTACAAACAGCAAGAGGCTGATCTGCCAGGAGATATTTTCTCTTTGGGAGTTACCTTATATGAACTGGCCTCTGGGAATTTGCCCTTTGAGAATACGGGCAAAGCAATCGAAGGAGGGGCAAGTATTCCTCCCATTCCGCATATCAGCCAAGAGCTAAACCAGATCCTGGAGGCATGTATGTCCCTCGATCCGGCCATGCGTCCAGAAGCTCACCAGGTTCAATTTTGGGCCGGATACTATTTGGAGACGGGAAGTTGGGGCGTGCTCAAACGGAAGCAACCCAAAGAAAAAGTCAAGAAAGAAGCCAAAGCCTCCTGGCTTCCAGATTCTGTGGTCAATAAAAAGCCTGACGCCCCTGAAAAAAGAGCGACCAAGCCTCGAAAAAGATCAGGCATCCTCAAAAATAAATCCAGCCTCCTACTCATGGCAGCTGTCCTGCTGGTGGGATCTTTGGGGCTCGGCTTTTTGCTCTCTTCTGGCAAGGGGTTTTCTTCCACTCCCTGGCAATCCTATCAAGGAGGAGAGAATGAAGCGGGCCTCCCTGAAGGTACTGGCAAGGCCGTTTATAAAAACGGAGACGTCTACGAGGGAGAATGGGTCAACGGCCTCCCTCATGGTCAGGGCATTCAGCAGTACCAAAACGGCAACGTGTATGAAGGCCAGTTTGCACATGGCGTGAAACAAGGCAGGGGTATGTTCACCTACAAAAGCGGGGATCGCTACGAAGGCGCCTATCAGCAAGGCAAAATGAATGGGCAGGGAACCTTCTTTTACGCCGATGGAGAAAAATACATCGGTGGCTTCCAAGCCGATGCCATCGAAGGCATGGGCCGATATGTCGATGCCAATGATTCCATCCTTGGCGAAGGCGTTTGGAAAGCAGGAGAATTGGTCAAGCCAAAGGTCGAAGAGTAGAGAAGATAGAGAAGAACGCTTTGCTGTCAGAGGTCAGAAGTCAGATTGCGATGCTGCCAGAGCCGTTAGGCTGCGATGCGGTTGTGCCCTGGCACGAAATCTTCAAAAAAACCAATCCCGCTAGAGATTGAAGGTTGGTAGCCAAAGGCAAGTTATTTCCCCTCCTCGACGCCGATAGGTGTCGCATAATATGTCAAATTCATTCGGTGTGACCGCTAACGAGGGCGAAGAAAGGATTCTGTGCATCACGTGCTACAAACCTGTAACCGCGATGCGGTTGTGCCCTGGCACGAAATCTTCCCAAGAAACAATCCCGCTAGGGATTGCAGGTTTGTAGCCAAAGGCCAAAAAACAAGCTGGGAGCCTGAAAGATATCTTTCAGGCTCCCAGCGTAGGGTTGGCGATACCGGTTCGTTAGACGAATACCTCTTCTTCGCTTGGAATCGTCAATTCATCTCGCTCCATCAGGGTCAGCGCGGCGGAGTCGATGCGATTCAATTCATATTTGAAGTAGAAGCGCATGGCGTGGACCTTGCTCTGATAAAACTCCGTGCGATAGGTTGTATCCCCTGTCAATAGCGCCCGCTTTGCGTGGACCGCCATGTCTAACCATAACCAACCGACCGTGAGGTTGCTGAACAAATCCATGAACAAGCTCGCATCCGACAGATAGCGCTCGTACCGTCCTTCTTTGGCAAATTGGCCAAGGAATGCCATTACCTCTTGGGTGCGCTCAATGTATTTGCCCAGTTTCAGCGCATAAGGCTTCAACTCCTCCATGGTGCCTGCCGCCTGAATGGTGCGCATCATGTCTGCGGCCAACAATTCAACGGCTCTGCCCCCTTTCATGCTGATCTTCCGCCCCAGAAGATCCTGAGATTGAATCCCGGTGGTGCCTTCGTAGATGGAGAAAATCCGAATGTCTCGGTGGTACTGCTGCAAAATGTACTCGGAACAAAAGCCGTATCCACCCAATACTTGCAAGCCATTGCTGACAGAGCGTATGCCTGCTTCGGAGGGGTACGTCTTGCACATCGGGGTAAGCAACTCCAACAGCAATTCATACGCTTCCTTATCTTCTGGATCTTTGCTGGCATGCGTCAGGTCATGATAGCGAGCCGTAAGCAGTACCAGACTGAGGCCTCCTTCCGCGATCACCTTTTGGGTGAGCAACATCCGGCGAACGTCAGGATGGTTGATGATGAGGGTTGGCCCCATGTTGACGTCCTTTTTTCCTGCCTGCCCTACCCTACGGCCTTGGGGACGTTCTTTTGCGTAGCCCAAAGACGCCTGATAAGCGGCCATAGAGATGGCTGCAGCTCCTCTGCCGACGGCGATTCGGGCTCCGTTCATCATCAGGAACATATATTTCAGGCCCAAATTGGCTTGTCCCACCAACCATGCTCGACAATCGCCCTTTTCCCCAAACATGAGGTGAGTCGTGCAATAGCCTTTTTGGCCCATTTTCTCGAAATCGCTGACCGTGGTAACGTCATTCGGAGTCAGGCCGCCGTTTCCATCGGGACGGTTTTTCGGCACGACAAACAGAGAGATGCCTTTGGTGCCAGCAGGAGCGCCTTCGATCCGCGCCAACAACAGGTGAACCACATTGTCCACATATTCATGATCGCCGCCGGAGATGAAAATCTTTTGTCCACTGATCAGATAGCTTCCGTCTTCCTGTGG
>JBCCCJ010001020.1:0-3051 GCA_039033615.1 Bacteroidota bacterium | reverse complement strand
CTTGCCTGTCGTGATGCTGAAGACTAATCAACGACTGGTACAAGCTGTAATTGTAATACATATATAATATGTGTGTGTCTGTGTGTGTGTGTGTCTGTGTATTGAAAGAGTAATAGATTATCGGTCGAACTCTCTCTTTCTCTCTCACTCACACACACACAGAGCCTGCCGCTGACAGGAGAAAATGAATGAAGAAGAAGAAAAAACAAATAGTCATAGATATGGCCATGGCTGACGCACTGTGGCGTCTTGTTCTTTTTCTTATGCTGTTTTCACTCTTTGTTTTTGCTGGTACTAGAAGCACTGGGAGCAGAACTCTAGCTGTGGCATGTCGCTCTACATTGGTATAATGAAGTGTGCTAGATATAAGGACCACATTACTGTGCTAAAATTTCATGAGCATTCCGACTATTATCAGCTGTATTCTATTCGTCATGTGGCCTCGTCCATAGACACTGAAAAGGCCACAGTCTGCCATTCTGATGGCTACCGGTGCTTTACCTGGAATCCGGACCGTTTCCCACAGCCAGAGAATTTGATCGAAGATCTCAAGCGGGATGGGTTCCATACCGTAGTCATCATCGATCCAGGAATCAAAATCGATCACGAATACGACATTTTTCAGCAGGGGCTGGAAGGCAGCCACTACCTACGCCGACCTGATGGGCAATATGCCCAGGGAAAGGTGTGGCCGGGCTGGTGTTATTTCCCAGACTATACCCGTCCTGCCACCCGCGAATGGTGGTCTGGCTTGTTCCGCGATTTGATGCTCAAGCAAAAAATTGCCGGAGTCTGGAACGACATGAATGAACCCGCCTTGTTTGACGTGGATTCCAAGACCATGCCGGATGATGTTCGCCACGACTATGACGGCCATTCCTCCAGCCACCGAAAAGCCCATAATGTTTATGGGATGCAAATGGCCCGAGCCACCCAACAAGGGGTGAAACATTATGCTTATCCGAATCGGCCATTCATGATTACCCGAGCCACCTTCTCAGGGGGGCAGCGCTATTCCTCCGTTTGGACCGGAGACAACAATGCCAACTGGGAGCACCTTCAACTCGCCAATACCCAGTGCCAACGTCTGAGTGTTTCTGGCTTCTCTCATTGCGGGACCGACATCGGGGGCTTCAATGATCAACCGGACGGAGAATTGTTTGTCCGTTGGCTACAAACAGGGATTTTTCATCCCCTCTGTCGGGTTCACTCCATTGGTTTTCACGATGTAGGAGACGCGGCCGTAGATGAAGAGGCAGTGGCAGAGCATGAAGCCTCTGCGGAAACCCGCGACCAGGAACCCTGGTCCTTCGGAGAGCCTTATACCGAGATTTCCCGCAAGACCATCGAACTGCGCTATCAACTGATGCCCTACCTCTATACCGCCTTCTGGCAGTATGTGCAAAAGGGAACGCCTGTGTTGAAACCCCTGTCTTTTGTTGATCAGCATGATCCCGAGACCCATCATCGGATGGAAGAGTTTGTGGTAGGCGATCACCTCCTCATCGCTCCGATTTCTGAACAAGGGGCAAAAGGAAGGTATTTGTACCTGCCCAAAGGCTTGTGGTATGACTTCCGGGATGACCGCCCCATCCTTGGGGAACAGGAAATTTGGACGGACGCAAGCCTGGAAGAGATCCCGATGTACATTCAAGCAGGAGCAGTATTTCCCATGGCTCCGGTGATGCAATACACCGGGGAATTTGTGGTAGAGACCTTGGATCTGCACGTGTACTTCACCCAGGGAGAACAAAGCACCCAACTCTACGAAGACGCAGGGGAAGGCTACGATTACCAGGAAGGCCAAGCGCGAATCCATCAGTTTGACCTGCTGGGCGAAGTAACTTCTCTTCGCCTAACACATAGGGTAGAAGGGAAATTCCCCCAAGCCTATCGGAAGTTTCGCCTGACCTTCCACGGGATGCCTTTTGGGATTCAGTCTACGGTGGTAGATGGAGAAAGAGTTTCTGTAGATAAGCGCGAGAAATTGCCTTCGGTGGTAGTTTCGGCGGATTTCTTAGAGCTACATCTGTTGTAAGAGTTGCAAAGCGGAGCAGCTTTTTGTTAGGTTAGGGGTTCATTTCCTGGATCTCTCACTTACCTACTTATGACTTCCCGTCTTCGATTGTTGTTGCTGACCCTTTTGGGAGGATGGATGCCTATCGAATTGCCTGCGCAATCCGATGTCTTGGGCAATTGGATGATGTACTTTGGTCAAGGTCGCCTCTCCGATGACTTTAGCCTGCATACCGAAGCCCAATACCGACACCATACCGTTGCCCCGAACATCGAGCAGTTGCTGTTGCGGACGGGGCTTCGCTACCACGTGGCTCCGACTGCGACTCTCTTGATGGGCTATGGGTTCATCAGCAGCCATGAGCCAGACAAAGGCATCGGCGATCCCCTGACTACCGAACACCGAATCTATCAAGAGTTGACCTTGAATCAATCAGTGGGGCGGATCAATTTCGAGCATCGCTATCGGGTAGAGCAGCGCTGGGTGAATGGGGACTATCGCAACCGCTTTCGCTACCGACTCTTCGCCAATATGCCGCTCAACCGTCCCAAGTTGGAAGCCGATACCTGGTTTTTGGCCGTGTACGACGAAGTCTTCATCGCCCCCACGGGCAACGTCTTTGATCGCAACCGGATCTATGGGGCGCTCGGCTACAAAGTAGATTCCGCCTTCAACGCGCAGGTAGGCGTGCTCAACCAACAAGTCGGCACGGTCCCCAAATGGTACCTGCAATTTGCGGTGTTTGTCTCACCGGATTTTCGGAAGAAGTAGGGGAGTGGCTGGGTATTAGTTGATCATCACCTTCAGCACGGCTTGGCGTTCGCCCGCTTGCACTTCCAGAAAGTACAGCCCTGCGCTAGGAGAAATCGCTTTCATATCTAGCGTTGTCACACGTTGAGTAGCCTTCCTTTTCATCAACTGCCGGCCTCTAGCGTCCATCAACCTGAGCGTAGCTAGTTGGGTAATGGCGGATAGATCTACCTGGATGGAGCCAGAAGTGGGATTGGGGAAGAGTCTGATCTGTTGCGCTAGTT
>JBCCCJ010001019.1:0-3053 GCA_039033615.1 Bacteroidota bacterium | reverse complement strand
CTCGGCTCTTTGCAATCCGAAACGGGACGATATGCCGATGCGATGGCAAACTACACGCGGGCTCGCGACATTTGGCGCTCGCAGGCTGCACAGCGGCACGCTCCATCTTGCGAAGCAGAACGGCTTCCCGCACTTCGGGCTCGGCCGCGATCCGCGCCTCAAAGGCTGCATCTGCCTGCCCATCTAGCTGGTCAAGCAGATAGGCGTCGATTTGTGCTTCGGTGGGGAGGGGATTAGCCATGAATAGAGGGATTGAAGTGATGTAGCAGATGGGGATGGGTTTTCAGAGCCTGCTTGAGTGCATTTCTACATTTGGAGATCTTGTTGGACACCTGATGGGAGTCTTTGAATCCAAATTGAATGGCCATTTTCTCTCGCTCTATTCCATGATATTCAGCCAGCATGAGTTCTTTACAATTTCGCTTTCTACTTTCGATGATCTCTAAAAGGTAATTCAATTCTTCTTCGGAAAACTCTCCTTTTAGAGAAACCCTTTCTGCCTCTATCGCTTGCTCTACTTCGACCTGCTTTGGCCCACTTTGCTCTTTTTTGGCCCGTTTGTAGAAAAGGTTCTTCGCTATCCCCCCAAGAAAAGTTCTCAAGCTTGCCCCCCTTCGATAATCACCGCCCACTATTTTCTGGTACAATATGATCATGGCGTCCTGAAAGAGTTCTTTTTCCACCTCTGGAGAGACTCTTCCCTTGATGAGATTGTACTTGATGGATCGTTCCCAGCCTGAGTGAAAATAAATATTGTTCAGAGCTTTTTCAGCACTTATGCCTCCTTGCCTCATTTCCGCAATCAACTTCTCATCCGACCAAAGTTTGCCCATTTCTATTGGGTTAGTTCCGTTTCTTGCCTAGATATACCCAAGCTAAGAAAAAAACAAAAAAACTCCGACCAAAAGCCGGAGTTGATGCTGTCTTGATGTGTACGGGCCTTCTTGCTCAGAGGCAAGTGCCAAAAAGGAATTGAGTTGATGTGGGTAGCGGAGAGGTTATATGATCAGCAGAGCCGTTCTCGCATCACGCTTCTCTCCTCCCGCTTCCCTACTTGTTTCGTTCGATCATGATTTCATCCTTGGTCTTGCCATTGATGGCATGCCCGTTTTGGCGGGACTGCAACCGCATGGAAGCGTTCAGATCGTAGTTCATGTCGGAGATATAGCGGAGCGATTCCACTTTTTTGTGGTGTTCAATCCGGCTCAGGAGGTAGTCGTAGGGACCTCGCTTGGAAATGAGTTTTACAAATACTGGCGAAGTCTCCAGGAGGATGAACAAGGCCACAATCAGATTGCTGGTCCACCAGATGGAGGAGTCTTCATCCTTCATTTTTTCCAATACCTGGATTCGAGCAGGGAATCCGACCCCATAGCGGCGAGCGGCTTCTAGCGCACCTGGCAATTGTTCCTTGCGGATGGCCTCCTTCTCCTGCTTCATCGTGATCAACTCTTCCCTTCGGGACTGTAACAGGGTCAATTCTTCCGCCATGCTCTGCGCGAATGCATCTCTAGCGCCCTTGCGTTCTTTTTCCAGCTTTTGGACTACGGTGAGTTTTTCCGCCAATTCTTCTTTCAGTCCTTTGTTGATTCGATACAATTGATCGCTACGATCCTGCCACTTTTTGGGAAAGTCAAATTTTTGCAAACGCTCTTCTCCCGAAGCGGTGGTTTCATAAATCGGGGTCGCGTATTTGTTCCACAGAAAAGTCCGTTGTTTCTCGTTGGCTTGAATCCGCGGGGTATACACCTTCAGCAGACTGTCGTACAATCGCTTGGAACGGCTGAATTCTCCGCTTACCAGATCGAAGTCATAGGAACTGGGTTTGCCATCTTTTTCCTGCTTGTACCTGCGGCGTACACTGTCCACGTAGGCCAGTTCCATATAGATGGAGTCTAGTCCCAGTTTGGCTTCCAATTGCGACTCTGCTTCCTTTTCCTTCATCGTGGTGTACTCCAGCAATTCCGCATTGATCTGATTGCGGAACAATTCTACCTCAATCGGCTTGGTGATGACAATGGAGATCAGCACCGAGAGGAGCAAACGAGGAAAGGCCAGTCCCAACTCGTGCCACACCCGACCTTCTTTTCGCAGGCTGGAAACGATGTAGCGGTCCAGATTGAAGATCAATGCCCCCCATAGGAGGCCAAACAAAAAGGCCACAATCGCATTGTCCACCAGAGTATAAATGGCAAATGAGCCTGAAATGATGGCCAGGCAGGCCGTTAGGAAAATGGTCGCCCCAATTCCTACGTATTTGGTATGCTCAGACGGGCAAATTTCAAGGATTCGGATATAGGCGCCGGCGCAGGCAAAGAAAAAGCGTTTGAATCCGCTTGGTTTCTCCACTTCTTCCTGGTAGCCGCCCAGATAATTTCCGTATTCGTCCATGTTGGTATTCGTAAGTAAAGGAGTTAGGCGTTTGAAGAAAAGGTCATGCGCAGTCGTCTCATCCATTTGCGCAATTCATCCCGGAGCTTGGCCTTCCGCAAATGCAGGAGGTCATCAGTCAGTTCCAATTCCTTGGCTCGCTGGATGCGCATTTCGCGCAGTTTTTGCTGCTGCTGATCCTGCAACTCGCGTTCCAGGGCTTCAAGTTCATGCAAGGATTCAGAATAGGGGTCCTGTGTAGATTTCATATCGGGAACCGCTAGAGTTGGTAAGGGTGGCAATTCCAAGAGAGATTCTTCCAGAAAGAATAGTTCTTCTTCCAAAGGAATGGGAAAGCGCCAAATGGTGAAAGATTGAGCGATTTCCCCTGAATGTCCATTGGCGATGAGGGTGAATTCGGTCCGAGATTGCTGGGGTTTGATTTTCACAGAACCTGCGACGTCCACTTCCCCAATCCCCTGATCAATTTCCACCCGGTAGGCATTTTCAATTTCCCAACGCAACTCGATGGCTTTCCCTTCTATGGAAATAGGATCTTCCGCCCCAAAGAATCGAATCTTGGGCGGAGGCATGGTCAAGCGGATGGATTGACTGATCGAGCCGCTGTCGTTGATCGCGGTCAGGGTGTACAGAGTGGTGCGATCTGGTTGGACGTATAGATG